>NZ_CP073582.1 GCF_018200035.1 Sulfitobacter albidus
CGCTTGAGGCCGGCGCCGACCTTGCCCTGATCGCCGCGGTGCCTGCCGAGCGCGCGGCCCTTGCCGTTCGTGCCATGCAAGGCGGACTGGATGTGATGTGCGACAAGCCTGGCTGCACCACGCTCGCCCAGCTTGAGAGCTTGCGCAGTACTGTGGCGCAGACCGGGCGCATCTGGTCGGTAAATTTTTCCGAACGTTTTGAGACGCCCGTCAGCACGCTCGCCTCAGAGTTGGTCGCGGCCGGCGAGATCGGTCGCGTGGTCCAGACCGTTGGCCTGGGACCGCACAGGCTCAACCGGGCGACGCGGCCCGACTGGTTTTTTCAGCGCGACCGTTACGGCGGCATCCTGACCGATATCGCGTCGCACCAAATTGACCAGTTTTTGCACTATACAGGCTCTGACGCGGCGGAAATCACACTTGCCCATGCGACCAATCACGCGAACCCAGGCGATCCGGGCCTGCAGGACTTTGGCGAAATCGGGCTGCGCAGTGCGAAGGCCAGCGGCTATATCCGGGTTGATTGGTACACGCCCGACGCCTTGCCCACATGGGGGACGGCCGTCTGACGATCCTCGGCACCGAGGGTACGATCGAGCTGCGCAAATACGTCGATGTCGGCGGTGCCGCGGGAACCGATCATCTGTTCCTTACGAATGAAACCCGGTGCGAGCGCTTGGATGGCTCCGGCGCCGGATTGCCCTATTTCGACCGTCTCGCCGCTGACATCGTCAACCGGTCGGAGACCGCGATGACGCAGGCCCATTGCTTTACGGTGATGGAGCTGGCGTTGCGCGCCCAAGTCATGGCCGAGGCCACATGATCGGCGTCGCCATCCTGGGCGCCGGCATCGGCGCGGAGCATCTTGCGGCTCTGCGCACTCTGCCCGACTGTTTCGACGTACGCCGCATTATTGATCGCGACCTTCTCCGTGCCCGATCCCTGTGCGCAGGTCCTGCCTGTACGGTAAGCGCGGACATAGCGGATGCGCTGACCGATCCGTCAATCGACCTTATCGACATTTGCCTGCCCCCGCATCTGCACGTCGCGGTGACCCTTCAGGCGCTCGCGGCGGGCAAGCATGTGGTCTGTGAAAAACCCATTGCCACATCGCTTGAGGATGTTGCCCGCATTGAAGATGCCGCACGGGCAGCAGCGCGCCGGGTTTTCCCGGTTTTTCAATATCGCTGGGGTCCTTCCCTTTCAAAACTACGGGCGCTAATGGCCTCGGGCCTGACCGGTGCCCTACATTCAGCCGCGTTAGAGACGCATTGGAACCGGGGCACCGATTACTATGCCGCCCCCTGGCGCGGAACCTGGGAGGGGGAGCGCGGTGGAGCTGTCCTCGGACACGCGATTCACAATCACGACCTGCTGTGCCATATTGGCGGCGATGTCGCGTCCGTTATGGCGATGACCACGACCCGTATCAACGACATCGAGACGGAAGATTGCGCCGCCATTTCACTGGAGATGGCATCGGGCGCGCTGTGCACCAGCAGCATCACTTTGGGTGCGGCCACCAATGAGACCCGTCTGCGCCTTGTCTTCGAGCGCCTCACGGCCACTTCGGGCACGGCGCCCTACGATCCCGGCTCCGTGCCTTGGCGCTTTGTTGCGCGCGATCTGTGCGATCAGGCCGCGATCGATAGCGTCACGACCAAAGTTCATGCGGAACGAACGGGGTTTGCCGGCTTTTTTGAACAGGTCGCCCACGCGCTGGCCGGGCAACAAAATACCGCCGTGACACTTGATGCGGGGGCGCAGTCCATCGCGCTGGTGACCGCGATCTACCACGCGGCGCGGACCGGTGAGCGGGTCACGCTCCCCCTGCCCGCCGATCACCCCCTTAGCAAAGGATGGCTTCCATGAAACAGTGTTGGCGCTGGTTTGGACCGGACGACCCGATCGCCCTGCGCGATCTTCATCAGGTTGGCGTTGAGGGAATTGTCACAGCGCTCCACCAGTTTCCACCGGGCGTACTATGGTCCGGCGCGGCAATCGATGAACGTCAACAGGAGCTAAAGGCCGCCGGTTTTCGCTGGGATGTGGTCGAAAGCCTGCCCGTCTCGGAAGCGATCAAGACGCAGGGGCCCGACATGGCCCCGCATGTGGATGCCTATTGTGAGAGCCTGCACGCCCTCGCGGCGCGCGATATCACGACCGTTTGCTACAACTTCATGCCGATCCTGGACTGGACACGCACCGATCTGCGCGCGCCGCAGCCGCACGGTGGTACCGCGATGGCCTTTGACCTCGTGGATTTTGCGGTTTTCGATATCCATATTCTTGAACGCGCCGGTGCTGCCGAAAGCTATCCAGAGGCGTTGTTAGAGACTGTTTCTGAACGCAATGCGACGCTTACGGATGCGGAGAAGCTCCGCTTGTGCAACAATATCACCGCAGGTCTGCCGGGCGCCAACGACACCTGGAGCTTGGAAGATGTGCGCGCCCTTCTCGCCACATATCAAGGGATTACGGCGGAGCGTTTGCGCGCCAATCTCATCGACTTTCTGTCGGAGGTAACGCCTACGGCCCAAGCGCTTGGAATGCGACTGTGCTGCCATCCGGATGATCCGCCGTTCTCGCTGCTGGGGCTGCCACGGGTCATGTCGGACTCTGACGACTATGCGGCGGTGCTTGAGGCGGTTGATCTGCCCGCAAACGGCGCAACGTTGTGCACGGGGTCCCTCGGCGTAGCCCGCGATTTTGATGGGGCGGCCTTTGTCAGGCGCCACGGCTCGCGGATTCATTTCGCCCATCTGCGCAACACCCGTCGGATTACCGGCTCGGATACCGACACGCCGGATTTCTTCGAAGCTCCGCATCTAGAGGGAGACACCGATATGGTGGCAACAGTTGCCGCTCTGATGGCAGAACAGCACAGACGGCGCGACGCTGGCCGTCGTGATTGGCAGATCCCTATGCGCCCCGATCATGGTCAGGAACTCTTGGGCGATCTGGGGGGACACAGCACCCCGGGCTATCCATTGATCGGGCGAATGCGCGGGCTGGCCGAATTGCGCGGGATCATGGCAGCCTGCGCTTAGCACACCAGTTTGATGGGGCGCGCGCGTCCATCCGCTGTCGGCATCTCGGCAGTTACGGCGGCGCTGAGCAGAGCGGAAAAATGTGTCTCTATATAACGACAAACAAAACTGTTTGGCGCTCTGAGCACGAGTGTGTCCCCTTGAAGGGGATCTTGCACCAACTTGGCAAACCAGCTGTCAAATATGCCGCCATGTTCTGCCTGCAGCCGCCGTCGAACGGCGCCCCATGTGCCTCCGGGATCCATTGGTTTTGGGTCCGGCGCCGGGCTAAAATCAACGCGGACCACCGTGCGTTCCCCTGCCAGCGATGACATGCGGTCTTCGAAATCAGCGCCGATGGCTTGCCAGCAGGGGCGCGTGAATTCAGCGATCCGCGCGTGGTTCAGGCGGTACGCCCCTACCCTGCCCCGGACCCCGGCCCGGATACAGACAAGTATCCCCATATCCTGCAGCCGGCGCATTTCACGCTTAACGGTTCGTGGGTTCACGGCCCAAAGTTGCGCGAGTTCCGTATGTCCGATGGACAGTTCTTCGATCCGCCAGTTATACCGGGCAGTGATAGCACTGCAAAGCCGCATCAAACTTGTCTGTTCCGTCGGTGTGCCGTGCAAGCCCCGGACGGTAAGTGCGGTCAGTACATCATACTTCAGTGCGCCCGCATTGCGGCCGACATGTTTTCGGTGTTCCAAAGTACACTCGCCTGTTTTAGCTGTCGTTACAGCTGAGCCTCATCGATCATCCCTTCATTGGAGACGATTCCGTGATTGTCATATCTGAGGCGACTTCCCGTTCTTTGTCAACAGGCGAGCAAAAGCACGATTTTGGCGGTACTCAAAAAAAGATCGTAAATCTTAAGGTTTCTGGTGAAGGGGGACATCCTGCGTGTCCCCTCAAATACCTTTTGGTGTCACCTTAATCGAGACGCGTTAGTGTCTGTGCAGTGCATTTTTATCCCACAAAACGCCCTCGACAGTCTTCTTTCTTCGAATCGCGCTAGAAACGGGATCTTGTAAAGATCGGATTTGCGAAAAATTCCAAGTCCCGTTATTCAAGGAAATATCGCAAATAACAAGAGCAGTGTAATGAGAGACCATTCCGACCTACAGGCGATGAACGAACGTTCCCTGACGCAGCAGGCTGCAGTGCGCCGCGCGACATTTTCCCCCGGTGAGGTGAAGGCATTGCGTCCTTTCTCCATTTGGGAGATCAGCCAGTTCATGTTTGACGTTCCCGCCGATACTTTGCGGCGCAAGCTTGCGGACGATCCTTCCCTGCCCCAGGGCGAAACCGAGGAGGATGGCCGCCAGCGGTGGTTTTCACTGGCGGAGATCAACGAGCTGCGGCGCCGGATCAAGCTGCGCGGCAAGCGCCTTTTGCCCGAGCGGCCCAAAGGTCGGGCGATGCGCGTGGCAGTGAGCAACTTCAAGGGCGGCGTGGGCAAGACGGTTGTCGCCCAGCACCTCGCAAATGCTGCCGCCCTCGACGGCTACAGGGTGCTTTGCGTGGATTTTGACCCGCAGGCAACACTGACCCACGCGATGGGCCTCAACGAGGTGAAGGAGTGGAATACGGTCTGGGGCATCATGTGTCGGGATCTGTGCCGGGAGGCCGATCGGATCATGGCGAGCTATGACGATCCCGATGATTGCCCCTACCCCGCAGCGGATGAACTGCCCGATGACGTGCAGAGTATCGGCGCGCAGCGCGTGCAAGATTTCATCCAAACAACCTGCTGGCCGACAATCGACATCATTCCGAGCTGCGCGAACGCGGCCTTTGTTGAATTTGCCTCGGCGCAATACCGGGGTTTGCACAAGGCGTGGACATTCTTTGCCTGCGTGGCGCGCTATCTCGACGAGCTTCCGGATGATCAATACGATCTGATCGTTTTCGACTGCCCTCCAGCGATTGGTTACCAGTCTCTGAATGCGGCATTTGCGGCTGATATTCTCTACGTTCCTTCGGGCCCTGGCTACTGGGAATACGACAGCACGACCTCCTATTTGGGTCAGCTTGGGGACGCGATGGAGGATATCTCGGACGGGTTCGCGGCCCTTGCCGAGGATGCGGCAATCACTCTGCCCAAGCGATTCAGCGATGTGCGGCTCCTGATGACGCGGTTCGAGACGACCAACCCGTTGCACAGTGCGATGATGGATGCTTTTCGTAACGTTTTTGGGGCAGATGTCTGCGCCCACCCGATCGAGATGACCCGGGCGGTCGAGCAATCGGGGCGGTTCCAGATGAGCGTGTACGAGCAGGACTATCGGCAGATGACCCGTGAGACATGGAAGCGTGCACGCCAGAGCTTTGACCGCGCCTATGATGAATTCAAACAGACACTTTTAACGTCCTGGCGGTCCCACGCCGACGGCGGAAAGGATCATTGAGATGAGCAAGAAGAATAAATTCGGCTTCGCCCCGGTGGAGGCCGAGGCCCCCGCTCCGCGCAATCGTGCCGTTGGCCCCATGGGGGCTGCGATCCGTGATACGGCCGAAAGCCTGAGCCAAAGCACCGAGGCAAAGGTAGAGCAGCGCCGTCAGAACGCTGAGGATGCCAAGGCGTTTCGCAGCGCACAGGATGCGGGTCTGATGTTACAGCGGGTTCCGCTGGACGAGGTTCACAGCGATGATCTTCCGCGCGACCGGTTGGATCTTGAGGCTGTCGCGGTTGCCGACGAGATGGAAGAACTCAAGGCGTCGATCCGTGCGCGGGGGCAGAAAGAGCCAGTCGAGCTCTATCGGGGCGGCGACGGGCGGCTGCAGATCAAGAAAGGGTGGCGCCGTTATACAGCGCTCAGCCAGCTTTTTGCCGAGACGCGGGACGAGGCGTTTTCGACAGTGTTGGCGCGTGTCGCTGACGGTGAGGATCGCATGGCGGGCTATATCGACATGGTCGAAGAAAACGTCGTGCGCGAGGATCTTACTTTTGCGGAGATGGCGCAGGTTGCGATCACTGCCGCGCAGGATCCTGGTGTTGACGGTGCTGACCCGCTGGCGATGGTCGGCACACTTTATGCGTCGCTGCACAAGATGAAAAAGTCCTACATCCGCGGGTTTGTCACGTTGCTGGCAGCCGTCGGCGATGACTTGCGCTGGCCAAAATCCGTGCCGCGCAATGCAGGCATTGAGGCTGCGCGGGCCTTGAAGGCGGGCGGCGACGCGGGCGATCTGCGTATGCGTTTGAGGGCGGCGGCAACCGCGGATGCTCAGAATGCCGTGCTGGTGTCCTTTGCGCAGGGGCAGGGAGGTGTCGCGGCAAAACCCGCAAAGGCGCCGCGGCAGAAATTCGAATTCCACGTGGGGCGTTCGAAAGTCACGGCGCGTCAGGGGGAGTGCCGGATCCTTTCGGATCTGGATTTCGCTGCCGTTCCTCGCCCGCAGCTGGAGCGTGCCATCCGGGCTTTTGAGGCGGCGCTTGAGGAGGGGGGTAACCCGCGGGTTACCCCGCTGTAAGGCAGGTGCGGTAACCCACGGGTTACGCAGGGGGGTCGGAAAAGGTCATTCTGACCTGCGCCCAGGCGCGATCAAGGTGCTGGCGCATTGCGACCTCTGTCGCATCGGGATCGCGCATCATGACGCCATCGAGGATCGCACGGTGGTCTGCATGATTGGCGGCGTTGCGGTCGGGCAGGCGAGGCATTTTCCGCCAGTGCGGGGCGAGCCACGCGGTATACGCATCCTGGACTGCGGGGAGGATTGCGTTGCCCGCCGCCTGAAACAAGGCGCGATGAAACGCGACATCGGTTTCGTAGAATAATTCCGAGTTGGAGGTTGCGGCGCCATTTGCGTCGAGCGCGTCGTGCAGGAGGGCGAGGTCTGCTTTTTCCGCGCGCACCGCCGCTTCTCGTGCGGCAATGACCTCGACCAATATCCGCCCTTCGAAAAGTTCACGCATACCGTCGGGGCGGGCCATAAGGTGCCCGACAACACCTTCGAGTGCGGCCATCGCAGTGCCGTAGCCGGGCGTGCGCACCCGGGGCCGGTGGCGCGGCGCGTGTTCGATGTAGCCCCGTGTGGTCAGTACGCGCAGTGCTTCGCGCACGACCGTGCGGCTGACGCCGAATTCCTCCATCAGCGCACGTTCGGGGGGAGGGGGGCGCCATTGGGGATATTTCCACCAAGGATACGGTCCTGAAGTGCTGCGACCAGCGGATCGGCGGCGCGGAGAGAGGGTTCTTTCGCCATGACCGTGCTCTAACAGATGAAGTCCTCCGTGGGAACAGTTTGGTATGCCGAGACATCGGCATCGAAATGTTTTTCTTGCTATTGTGTCAGTTTGGTCCTACCAAAAAGCGGAATGTCTTGTTGAGAGCCCCCATGAGTGTCGAAACCAACATTGTCACGCTGACCGTTCAGTTGTTTGACGTGCCTTTGGCCGAGGTGTTGAGCGATGCCAAGCACGGGGATCATACCCATTTTGAACTGATCACGGTTACCGTTCGGCTTGCCGACGGGTCGGAGGGGACAGGCTATAGCTACACCGGTGGCAAGGGCGCGCGCGCGATTGTCGCGATGATCGAGCATGACCTTGCCCCCTTTCTCCTTGGAAAGAATGGCGCAGAAATCGGCGCGCTTTATGAGGCGATGCAGTGGCACGTGCATTACGTGGCGCGGGGCGGTATCGCTTCGTTCGCCATCTCGGCCATCGATATCGCGCTGTGGGATCTGCGCGGCAAACGCACGGGCCAGCCGTTGTGGCAAATGGCCGGCGGGGCAGGGCGTTCCTGCGGGGCGTATTGCGGCGGAATCGATCTGAATTTCCCGCTGCCCAAACTGGTCAAGCAGACCGAAGGCTACCTTTCCCGCGGCTTTGACGGGGTGAAAATCAAGGTAGGCCAACCGAAGCTGGCCGATGACGTCGCACGGATTGCGGCAATTCGTGATGTAATCGGTCCCGATCGGGCGTTGATGGTGGACGCGAATTATTCGATGAGCGTTGAGCAGGCCATCGAGGCCGCGCGCGCCTTCGCTCCCTATGATCTGTTGTGGTTCGAGGAGCCGACGATTCCCGATAACTACAAGGGCTACGCCGAGATTGCGCGGACCACGGGCATGCCCTTGGCGATGGGGGAAAACCTGCATACGATCCATGAATTCGAATTCGCCTGCGCGGATGCCTCCCTGTCCTATCTTCAGCCCGACGCGTCCAATTGCGGCGGGATTACCGGCTGGCTAGAGGTTGCCGCCCTGAGCCGGAAGCATGATCTGCCGATCTGTAGCCATGGCATGCAGGAGCTGCACGTGAGCCTCGTAGCTGCCCAGAGCAATGCGGGCTTGATCGAGGTGCATTCCTTCCCGATAGATGAATACACGACACGGCCTTTGGTGGTGGAGAACGCCCGCGCCATCGCCCCCGATACGCCCGGCACAGGCGTGACATTCGATTGGGAGAAGCTGCGCGCGGCGCACGCCTCCCTGCATAACTGAGGAAACCCGATGACCGTTCAGACCATTCAGGCCGCGTATTACCGCGGGGACAAGAGCTTTGCCGTTGAGCCTGCACAGGCGCAGCCGCCCGCTGCGGGAGAGGTCGCGGTGCGGATTGCGTTCTGCGGCATTTGCGGCACCGATATGCATGTCTACCATGGCAATATGGACGCACGTGTGGGTCTAAATCGCATCGTAGGGCATGAAATGTCCGGCGTAGTGGATGCGGTGGGGCAGGGGGTCGAAGGATTTGCGCCGGGACAAAAGGTTGTGGTGCGCCCGCTTGATCATTGCGGTGACTGTCCGGCGTGTGACGCGGGTCACGCACATATCTGCCACAATCTGAAATTCCTCGGCCTTGATACCGACGGCGCCATGCAGGAGATTTGGACCGTGCCCGCCCACGTGCTGCACGCGCTGCCAGACGACATGCGCCTCGATCACGCGGCGCTGATCGAGCCTGCGGCGGTGGCTTGTCACGATGTTGCGCTGGCACAGGTGGGTGAGGGAGACGATGTGCTTGTAATCGGAGGTGGCCCGATTGGTGTGCTGGTTGCGATGGTGGCACGTGCCGCAGGCGGCACTGTCACAGTTTCCGAGGTCAACCCCAACCGTCTTGCCATCCTCGATAAGCTTGGGCTTGCGACGCTCAATCCGCGGGAGGTTGATCTGGCGGCCGAAGTGACTGGCCGCACCGGGGGCAAGGGTGCCGATGTCGTTTTTGAAGTATCCGGAACGCAGGCGGGGGTTGATGCCATGACCACCGTCGCCGCCACCCGTGCCCGTATCGTCATGGTGGCGATCCACGCGACAAAGCCGCAGATCGATCTGTTCCAGTTTTTCTGGCGTGAGCTGAAACTGCTGGGGGCCAGGGTCTACACCCCCGCCGATTACGACAAGGCGATAGAGCTGGTGGCAAGCGGCGCCGTTGATGCGGACACCATCATCACCGACGTAAGCCCGCTGGCGGATATTCAGGCAGCCTTCGAGGCGTTGGATGCCAGTCCCACTGCGCTGAAAAGCCTCATCAAGGTAGGAGACATCGCATGAACCTTTTTGATCTGACGGGCAAGACGGCGCTGGTCACGGGGGCCAAACGTGGCATCGGGCGGGGTATGGCCGAGGCGTTGGCCGCCGCAGGTGCCGATATCATCGGGGTGAGCGCCACGCTTGAGACCGAAGGCAGTGCAGTCGGCGCGGCCGTTGAGGCGTTGGGCCGAAAGTTCACTGCGCATGCCTGCGATTTCAGTGATCGCGCGGCGGTCACGTCTTTTGCCGCTGAAATGGCCGAGGCCGCTCCGGATATCCTCGTCAACAACGCGGGCACCATTCTTCGGGCGCCGGCGACCGAGCATGGTGATGATTTGTGGGACGAGGTGATCGAGGTGAACCTCAACGCGCAATTCGTGCTCTCGCGCGAGGTGGGACGCGCAATGGTGGCGCGCGGGTCAGGCAAGGTGATCTTCACCGCCTCGCTCTTGACGTTTCAGGGGGCATCACGGTTCCGGGCTACGCCGCCTCAAAGGGCGCGATCGGCCAGCTGACCAAGGCGTTGGCGAATGAATGGGCGGGTAAGGGTGTGAACGTCAACGCCATTGCTCCGGGCTATATCGCAACGGACAACACGCAGGCGTTGCAGGACGATCCGGCCCGTGCAAAATCCATTCTTGAGCGGATTCCGGCGGGGCGCTGGGGGGCGCCAGAGGATTTTGGCGGGCCGGTTGTCTTTCTGGCCTCGGCGGCGTCCGATTACATGCACGGCACGGTGATGACGGTGGATGGCGGCTGGATGGGGCGATAGGGCTTCACCAGCGTGTGATCGGGGATGCACCGCGCGCCTTGAGTGCCTAGCTACCGGGGGTTGAGGTCGCCCCCCTGCGGCGCTACTTCGCACCCGAGCGCATAAAGGATCCCCATGACCACCGTTCTTGTCACCGGCGCCGCCGGATTTATCGGCTTTCACGTCTGCGCGGCACTTTTGAACGAGGGGCACCGCGTGATCGGCCTCGATTCAGTGAATGCCTACTACGATGTGGCGCTGAAACGCGCGCGGATCGACAGGCTTGCGGGGCAGGGCACGTTCGACTTGATCGAGGCGAAGATCGAGACGCCCGGCGTATTGATGGAGCTTTTTGCCACTCACGGCCCCGAGATCGTGATCCATCTCGCCGCCCAAGCCGGGGTGCGGTATTCGCTGGAAAACCCCATGGCGTATTTTGAGACGAATATCGGCGGGGTGATGCAGCTTCTGGAGGCCGCGCGCGCCTACCCTCCGCGTCACATGCTCATGGCATCCAGCAGCTCTGCCTACGGCGCCAATACGGCAATGCCCTACCGCGAGGATGTGGCGGCGGACCATCAGATGTCCCTTTATGCTGCGACCAAGAAATCGGGCGAGAATATCGCCCATTCCTACGCGCATCTGTTCGACCTGCCGATCACGATGTTTCGGTTTTTCACCGTCTACGGGCCCTGGGGTCGCCCCGATATGGCGCCACACAAATTCACCCGCGCCATCCTCGCGGGGGAGAGTATCGACGTCTACAATCATGGCGACATGCGCCGGGACTTCACCTATATCGACGACCTGGTGACGGCGATCCTGCTTTTGCGCGATGCGGTGCCGGCGGCGGGGCAGCGGGCGAACGCGGCTGACAGCATTTCCGACGTGGCGCCGTTTCGCGTGGTCAACATCGGCAACTCAGACCCGATCAAGCTTACCGATTTCATCGCCGCATTGGAGACGGCAACGGGCCAGCCCGCCAAGCAGAACCTGATGCCCATGCAGCCGGGCGATGTACCCGCTACCTGGGCCGACGTGGGGCTGCTGCGCGCCTTGACAGGGTACGTGCCGCAGACGGATCTGGCGACCGGCGTCGGCCATTTTGTCGACTGGTTCAGGGACTACTACGGCCGTTGACTGGTTGCATGTGTAACTGAATTTGGGCTATGTGGTGGCATGGCCGATTTCGATCTCAAGCACTTCACACCCTATCTGCTGAACATCGCCGCAGAAACGTCGAGCGCCGGTTTCGCGGCGTATTACAAGGACCGCTACGGCATGTTGCGCACCGAATGGCGGGTGCTTTTTCACCTTGGCCGCTATGGTGCGATGACGGCAAAAGAGGTCTGCTTGCGTGCCCAGCTGCACAAGACCAAGGTCAGCCGGGCCGTGTCCGCGCTTGAGGCGAAGCGTTTCCTGCGCCGCAATGAACAGGAACACGACCGGCGCCTCGAGACGCTGACGCTGACGTCTGCGGGGCAGGGGGTCTACGCCGATCTTGCGGCGGAAGCGGAGCGGTTCGACGCGACGCTGATGGCGCCCCTGACCTTGGCCGAGCGGGAAATCCTGCACACCTGCCTGACCAGGATCGCAGGCCTTTAACACATCGCCGCAAGGTATCAAAATTATAAGATTGGGCTTGTTAGTTACAAATACAACTATTAGCCCTGTCGCAACGCACCTCAGGAGGTTTCATGAACTCGCACCCTGATTTTTCGACCCTGACCGTCGCACCCTCCAGCGGGGGGACGACCGCGGGCTATATGCCGGGCTTTGGCAATGACTTCGAGACCGAAGCACTGCCTGACGCGCTCCCGCAGGGCATGAACTCCCCGCAAAAGGTGAACTATGGCCTTTACGGTGAACAGCTGAGCGGTACTGCCTTTACCGCACCAAGCCACCAGAATGAGCGGACGTGGTGCTACCGTATCCGCCCCTCGGTCAAGCACACGCACCGGTTTGCGCGCATTGATCTGCCTTACTGGAAATCCGCGCCGCATGTGATCGAGGATGTGACCTCTCTGGGTCAATACCGCTGGGATCCGGTGCCCCACGGCGAAGGGCTGACCTGGCTGACTGGCATGCGCACGATGACGACGGCAGGGGATGTGAACACCCAAGTCGGCATGGCCAGTCATATTTATCTGGTCACCGACAGCATGGTGGATGCCTATTTCTATTCCGCCGACTCAGAGTTGTTGGTCGTCCCGCAGGAAGGCCGTTTGCGTTTCGCCACCGAATTGGGCGTGATTGACGTGGAGCCGCAGGAGATCGCGATCATCCCGCGCGGTCTGGTCTACCGGGTCGAGGTGATCGAGGGGCCGTGCCGTGGGTTCGTGTGCGAAAACTACGGGCAGAAATTCGATCTGCCGGGGCGTGGCCCGATCGGCGCCAACTGTATGGCGAACCGGCGTGATTTCAAAACCCCCGTCGCCGCCTTCGAGGACCGCAATGCGCCCTCGACAGTGACGGTGAAATGGGCCGGGCAATTCCATGAAACCCGCATCGATCACTCCCCGCTTGATGTGGTCGCTTGGCATGGCAACTACGCGCCGTGCAAATACGATCTGCGTACCTATTGCCCCGTGGGCGCGGTGCTGTTCGATCACCCCGATCCGTCGATTTTTACGGTGCTGACGGCCCCTTCGGGCGTGGAGGGCACCGCGAACATCGACTTTGTGCTGTTCCGGGATCGCTGGATGGTCGCCGAAGATACCTTCCGCCCGCCGTGGTACCACAAGAACGTCATGTCAGAGCTGATGGGGAATATATTCGGCATCTACGACGCCAAGCCAAAGGGGTTCATCCCCGGTGGCATGTCGCTCCACAACATGATGCTGCCGCACGGGCCGGACAAGAACGCATTCGAAGGCGCCAGCAATGCGGATCTGAAGGCCGAAAAGCTGGAGAACACCATGTCCTTCATGTTTGAGACGCGCTTTCCCCAGCATCTCACGCGCTTTGCCGCCGAGGAGGCGCCGCTGCAGGACGACTACATCGACTGCTGGACGGACATCGAAAAGAAGTTCGACGGCACGCCGGGGAAGAAATGACTGATTTCTTCGGATATCTCGCCCTCGCCCTGCTGGCGCTGATCGTTCTCTACATTCTCTGGGTGTGGTGGCAGAAGTTCGTCGCAAACCGCCCCGACCGCTACGGCAAAGGGCCGGGACACGATCTGCGCGGCGCCGAACGCGGCCAATGGCACCGCGGCAAGGACGACTGACCGGCGTACCGCCACCCCAATAGACAAGGATACCACGATGCCCCTCACCCCCTCCTGGGTCGAAAGCGCCAACGACGCCGACTGTCCGTTCCCGCTCAACAACCTGCCCTACGGCGTGTTCACCACCAACAGCCTTGAGCCGCGCTGCGGCGTGGCCATCGGGGACCGCATCCTGGATCTGCAAGCCGCCGAAGAGGCGGGCGTGATCGCCATTGCCGAGGATCCGGTGTTTGACGTGCCCTACTGGAACGACGTGATGGACCTGGGTCCCGAAGCCTGGGGTGCGCTGCGCGCGCGCCTGCAAGAGTTGCTCGCCGAAGGTTCCGCCGAGCAGGCCACCGTCGCGCCGATGCTGATTCTGATGGCCGAGGCGCGCATGGAACTGCCCATCGTCGTGACCGAGTTCACCGATTTCTATGCGGGCAAGCATCACGCGATGAATGTCGGCAGCATGTTCCGCGACCCCGAAAACGCTTTGCCGCCCAATTGGCTGCACATTCCCATCGGGTACAACGGCCGCGCGTCCACGGTTGTGGTCTCTGGCACCGACATTCACCGCCCCAACGGCCAGACCAAGGCGCCCGATGCGGACGCCCCCGGTTTTGGCCCCTGCAAACGGCTTGATTTCGAGCTTGAGATGGGCGCGATCGTGGGCGGTACCTCCGAGATGGGCCAGCCGATCACGGTGCAACAGGCCGACGATATGATCTTTGGCTATGTACTGCTCAACGATTGGTCGGCCCGCGATATTCAGGCTTGGGAGTATCAGCCCCTCGGCCCCTTCCAGGCCAAAGCTTTCGCGACCTCGATTTCGCCCTGGATTGTCACCAAGGCAGCGCTCGAGCCCTTCCGTACCTCGACGCCGGAGCGGGAACGTGACCTGTTGCCCTACCTGCAAGAGCCCGGGCCGATGCTGTACGACATCGCGCTGTCCGTCACCCTTGCCCCCGAGGGCCGGGACCCGACCACAATCGCCGAAACCAACTACGATCAGATGTATTACTCCGCGGCTCAGCAACTCGCCCACCACGCCAGTTCGGGCTGCGCGATGAACTCAGGAGACTTGATCGGCTCGGGCACCGTTTCGGGCCCCCAAAAAACCGAACGTGGCAGCCTTCTGGAACTGAGTTGGGGCGGCAAGGACCCGATCACCCTGAGTACAGGAGAGGTCCGCAGCTTTCTTGAAGACGGTGATACCCTCACGCTGAGCGGCCACTGCCAGGGGGACGGCTTTACGATTGGCTTTGGCAGTTGCACCGGCACCGTGCTGCCCGCAAAAACCTTTCCCTGAAAGCGCAGGCATCCCCCCTGCACCCTTTCAAAAATACCTAAATCCGGCGCATCCCACCCAAGCGCCCAACCCGATCAGGAGCATCCATGGCCAAAGCATTCGCATCCCAAGGCGACATGACCGAAAAGAAAATCACCTTTGACGAGGTTGGCCGCGATTTGTGGGCTTTCACCGCCGAGGGCGATCCGAACTCCGGCATCATCATCGGTGACGACAGCGTCATGGTGGTCGAGGCGCAAGCGACCCCGCGATTGGCCGAGAAAGTGATCGAGCGGGTGCGGTCGGTGACCGACAAACCGATCAGCCATCTGGTGCTGACCCACTACCACGCGGTGCGCGTGCTGGGCGCGTCGGCCTACGGCGCGGATCAGATCATCATGTCCGATGCCGCGCGCGGTATGGTTGCCGAACGCGGACAGGAGGATTGGGACAGCGAATTCCAACGCTTCCCCCGCCTGTTTGAAGGCCATGAAAGCATCCCCGGCCTGACCTGGCCCACCACCACGTTCAGCGACGCGATGACGGTCTATCTGGGCAACCGTCGGGTCGATATTCGCCATATCGGGCGGGCGCATACTGCGGGTGACGCGATCATCCACGTGCCGGACGAGAATGTGATGTTTACCGGCGATATCGTTGAAGACCACTCCGCGTGTTACTGCGGTGATGGGTATTTCAGGGATTGGGGCAGCACGCTTGACCGCATCAAAGCCTACGGCGTCGATGCCATCGCCCCGGGGCGCGGCGGCGCGCTCATCGGGCAGGAGGCCGTGAACCGCGCCATCGAATCGACCCGCGATTTTGTCCATTCCACCTACGCGCCCGCCGCGCGCGTCGCGGCGCGCGGGGGCGATCTAAAGGAGGCATGGGACGCCGTGCGCGCCGAATGTGACCCCAAGTTTGCCGATTACGCGATCTATGAGCATTGCCTGCCCTTCAACGTCGCCCGCGCCTTTGATGAGGCCCGCGGCATCGCGCATCCGCGCATCTGGACCGACAAACTTGATCTGGAGATGTGGGAGGCGTTGCAGGGGTGACTTTCTTGGAGGCTGCCTTGATCGCGCTGATGTTGGGCCTTTTTCCCGTGACGCTGTTCACTTGGTTCAAGTTTTTCGGGTGGTTTTTCAATTTACTGTTCGCCGCAAAGACTCAATCTGACTTGCAACCGAAATGGAAGTGGGTCGTTTCGGGTGGGTTTTCTGGGCTGTTCGCGATCGCAACCGATCGGGGTCAGGCATCACAGTGGTTAGGCTTTTTTAAATCGCTGTTCTGGGCGGCCTCTTCTTTCACTGCGATGATGTTGATTGCTGGACTATTGTTCATCCCAAATGAAACTGACTGCGGAACAACACAGCAAGCTTTAGGTCATTCCATAGCCTTGCGGTTTGAGTGCCTTACCCGCGTCATTGGTAAGAACTAGAAATAGGAGACTTTGACATGGTTGCGGTACGCTATCAGACAGCCTTCAAGCTGTACCCCTACGCCCGTGTGCCCGATCAGGACGCGGCACCGGTGCGTCATCCGGTTGTGATTATCGGGGGCGGGCCTGTCGGCCTCGCCCTCGCGCTGGATCTTGGGCAGCGCGGCACGCCCGCGCTTGTGCTCGACGATCACGAGGGCGCGGGGCTGGGCTCAAAGGCGATCTGTTTCGCCAAACGCACGCTCGATATCGCGACACGCCTGGGGGCCGGTGCGCCGATGGTGGACAAGGGGGTCGTCTGGAATGTCGGGCGGGTATTTCACGGCGCGGGCAAAGTGTTCGAATTCAATCTCCTGCCCGAAGAGGGGCACCGCAACCCCGCCTTCATAAACCTGCAACAGCCCTATTTCGAACGCTTCCTGCACGACGCCATCCGCACGGCCCAATCGGAGGGCGCGCCGATCGAAGTGCGCGGGCGAAACTCGGTCACCTCCGTCACGCCCCACGCAGATCATTCGGTGATCGAAGTCGACACGCCCGATGGCCCCTATACGCTTGAGGCCGACTGGCTCATCGCCTGTGACGGTGCGCGCTCGCCCACGCGCGACATGCTGGGGCTCAGCTTTGATGGGCGCGTGTTCGAGGATAATTTCCTGATTGCCGACGTGCGGATGAAGGCCAATTTCCCGACCGAGCGGTGGTTTTGGTTCGAGCCGCCGTTCGAAGGGGCAGGCCAATCCGCCCTGCTGCACAAGCAACCCGATGACATCTGGCGGATCGACTTTCAGTTGGGATGGGACATCGACCGTGCGCAGGAGCTGGAGCCCGAGCGCATCCGCGCCCGCGTTGATGCGATGCTCAGTTCGCAAAGCGGCACCGTGCCGGAATACGAGCTTGAATGGACTTCAATCTACACGTTTCAGTGCCGGCGGATGGAACGGTTTCGCCATGGTCCGGTCCTGTTTGCCGGAGACAGTGCGCATCAGGTCTCGCCCTTTGGCGCACGCGGGGCCAATTCGGGCGTGCAGGATGCCGACAACCTTGGCTGGAAGCTTGATCTGGTGTGCAAGGGCGCGGCGGACGCCAGACTGCTTGACACCTATGCGACCGAGCGCGAGTTCGCGGCGGACGAGAACATCCTCAATTCATCGCGGGCGACCGATTTCATGACGCCCAAATCCGAGATCAGCCAGATATTTCGCAACGCCGTACTGGAAATGGCGGCACGCGCGCCCTTTGCCCGCCCGTTGGTGAATTCAGGTCGCCTATCGGTGCCCTGCACCTACGATGGTTTTGCGCTTTTTGGTGAAGATGCACTGAACGGTCCTGCGCGCACGCGCCCCGGTAGTGCCTGCCCGGATGCGCCTTTGGCCGACGGTTATCTATTGGATCACCTGCGCGGTGGCTTCACGCTTCTGTCGATTGGTGGTGAGGCTCCGCAGCTGCCAAATTCTGACAGTATCTCGTTACAGTCGCTGCACGTGCCTGACCCTTCCGAAGAATTGGCGGAGCGCTATCTGGGGGCTGCCGCCGAGGCCGTCTATCTCATCCGTCCCGACCAGCATGTGGTCGCACGCTGGCCCGCATTTGACGCGGCGGCGGTAGTCGCCGCGCTGACCATTGCTAGCGGAAAGGAGCTTGCATGAGCCTGAACCTCGCGCCGAACCTGCCCGACCCGGATGGCTTCTATCAAGAGTTGATCGAGGCGCACGCGGGCCTCGACAAAGCGCAAAGCGATGCCTTCAACGCGCGGCTGATCCTGACGCTGGCCAATCACATCGGGGACCGCGCCGTTCTGCGTGCCGCGCTTGAGGCGGCGAAGTGACGGACGTCGTTCTTTGGGACTATCCAAAATCCTCTGCCAGCTACCGGCTGCGCATTGCGCTGAACCTCGCGGGCATCGCCTACCGGATCGAGACGGTGAACCTGCTGACCGGGGAGCACCGCAGCGACGCCCACCGTGCCCGCAATCCGCAAGGGCTGGTGCCTGTGCTCGACATTGACGGCCTGCGCCTGACGCAGTCTCTCGCGATTCTCGACTATCTCGACGAGACACGCGCGCTGGGGCTGTTGCCGACGGATCCGAGCGGTCGCGCGCAGGTACGCGCGTTGGCACAGAGCATCGCTGTGGACCTGCACCCGGTCTGCAACCTCTCGGTGATGCTTCAGGCAACCGGCGGGCAGGAACCCGCGCGAAACGACTGGATGCGCCATTTCATCCCCATAGGGCTCGACGCTTTCGAAGCGCTTTTGACGGCATTCCCGCAAACGGCCTTTGCAGCGGGAGATGCTCCCGGGCTCGCCGATATCTGTCTGATGCCGCAGCTCTATAACGCGCGGCGCTGGGGTGTTGCCTATTCCCATTTACCACGGATCGCAGCGGTGGAGGTTGCGTGCAACGCACACCCCGCATTTCAACGGGCGGCTCCGGACTAAAGGTCAATCTCGATCACGCCGCCGGGATTTGCGGCACGGGATTGGCACAGGATTACCGCAGTTTCCCTTTGTGCCATCGACAGGACAAAATCCCGATGCTCGACTTGCCCCGAAACCAATCCGCATCTGCACACCCCGCAGATGCCGTCAGCGCATTTCACGTCAATACTAATGCCATTTTCTGTCAGGATATCGGTGGCTGTCTTATCCGCCGGCACATGCAGGCTCTGCCCTGATCTGGCAAGCTTAAGGGTGAAGGCGTGGTTCACGTAGTCAGGTTGCTCAGGCACGGCGAAATACTCAAGATGTCGCGCTTCTTCGGGAAAGCCCGCGCGCGCGGCGGCCTGCATGACCGCGTCCATATAGCGATCCGACCCGCAGGTATAAAGATGCCAACCCTCCGCGTAATCTGCCAGCAAAGTGTCGAGGTCAGCGCGGGCGCCTTCGTCGGTAACATGAAGGTGGACACGGTCGGCCCATGGCGCGGTGGCGATCTGATCCAGTAGCGCCATGGTCGCGCGCGAGCGGCCGGAATAATGCATCGTGAAATCACGTGCCTCTGCGTGCAGTTCATGCGCCATGGCGACCAGCGGCGTGATGCCGATGCCACCCGCCATCAAGATCGTTCGCGTGGCGGCAGGCTCCAGCGCAAAGTGATTGATCGGACGGGAGATGAAGATCCGCCGCCCGGGGGTAAAGATCCGGTGCATCAGCTTCGATCCCCCGCGCCCTGCGTCCTCGCGCAGAACCGCGATGCGGTAGCGGTCGCGGTCGGCTGGATCGCCGCACATGGAGTATTGCCGCAGGTATTCCGGCGCCACGACGATATTGAGATGCGCACCGGCGGTCCACGCGGGCAGGGGGCCGCCATCAGGCCGCGCAAAATCATACAGCATGATGCCCTCAGCTCCCGGCTCTGCGCGGGTGACTTCGACCTCGATCACAGGGCTGTCGCCGCCGGGATCGTAGCAGTGCAGCACGCTGTCGTCGCCCGCCGCGCGCCTTTTGCGGTATTCATCGGCGGAAACCATGGCGCGGTAGGCGGCGATGCCCGCCTCGCGGTCCATCGGGAAAGGGTAGGGGTAGGGCGGGGGCGCCAGCGGGGCGGGATAGACGGCGAGCGTCTGATCCTCGTAGCGCAGATCAAGGTCGGTTTGCAGATCGCGGGCGTTCACCGGTGCGCGCGCCGCGCGGTAGCCGCCATCCTCGGCGATCTCCAGATCCCACCACCATTTCTTGACCGGGTTCAAACCGCCCTTGCCTACCGCATCGTCAAGCCGCGCGAGCGTCGGCGCCAGTTTCGGTACGTTCATCGCGGCCCAGCGGAAGGGCGCTTCGGCAAAGAGCCCTTCGAGGTTCCAGGGACAGGTTTTCATGCAGCGCCCGCACATCGCCCCTCCAGGCGTGGTGATCCGGTAGGTGGCGCATTTCTGGCTGTCGGATTTCCAGATCTCGTACCCGTTGAACATCAGCTTCGGCCCCGCCGTGATCGCGCCTGAGGGGCATTCGCGGGCGCATTTGTTGCAAGCTTCGCAGAACCGTTGAAGGCCGAAGTCGATGGGCTTGTCGGGCGTCATCTCCAGATCGGTTGTGACCACGCCGGATTTCAGGCGCGGGCCGAGGAAGGGGTTGAGGATCACCTCCCCAATACGGCTGACCTCGCCCAGACCGCTGAGCAGTAATAGCGGCGGCTGCAGAACCTCGCCGTCGATGACTGTATGCGCCTTGGCCTTGTAGCCCAGATTGCGCAGCTGCTTGGCAACGACCCCGCCGATCAGCGAAAACCGCAGGTAGGCGCGCATGGATTGGGCGACCGCGATCCAGTCATCGCCCGACGATCCCTCCATCGTCTCATAGCCTTGATCGATGATCATGCTGATCGCGTGGCCGTGGGGTGGGTCGATGGGAGTGCCACGGGCGTCGTGGCTATACCACGTCCAGTCAGGGCAGGCAGAGATACCGACAGCATCCGCACCCAGCCAATAGCTTGTCGCCTTGACCAGATCGGCGGCGTCTTTTGGGGGGAGCGCGGTGCGCTCAGGCGCGGCGGCACCGTCTTGCAAGAGGCTGAAGGCGCCAAGCGCACGGCGCTGCGCCATCGATGGGGCCGCTTGTTCGACGTAGTGACCGCCCCGTGCGCCTTCCTGCATCTTTTTGCCCATATCCCCAAAGAGCGCACGGGCGAACATATCCGCGCGTTTGGGCACCCGCGCGACGTTTGGCGCGTCGATATAGGTCGTGGGCGTATCGACGCGTTTAAGCGTCTCGAAGCGGTGGGCCCCGTCGACAAAGCGGCGTTTGGAAAAAGGTGCGGTGCGGTCGGTCGCGCGAGGCGGCTGCTCTGCCAGCGGTTTGTCGGGGGTCAGGGCAAATGTGGTCGTGACGGCGGCCAGACCAAATCGGGTGCCGACGAAGGGATGCACAAGCGTTCCGTCGATGCAGGTCAGCACTCCTGCCGCCACGGCGAGCCTTCCCAGATCCACGTCCGACGCAGAGGCGGTGTGCCCCCGCGCGTCATGGCCCAAAAGACGCAGGTAGTTGGCCAGCACCACCGCTGTTTCCGATGCAAACAGAGCCGCGCGATGTGTCTGTGCGCCGTGGATCCAATCCGCGCCGGGCTCGTTTCGCGTCGGCGTCCGGGGGTTTTCGTAAAGCAGGACCAGCGCGTGCGTATGGGTGTCTATTCCGCCCGTTGGGGTCTGCATGCTCTCCCGCAGATCCGCCATGATGCCGTCGATACCTGAGGCGAGGGTCTTTGACTGGCGGTTGCCTAACTCGGCGATCAATGTCGCGCTGTGTGGGTTGGCAAAGGGCGTGGGCAGACGCGCGTCTTCGGGCAGCAGGCAAATTCCGGTGTCCGCCGCGTCGGCGAAGTAAGCAAATGCCTTGAGATGATTTGCCCGTTCGGTCGGGTCCTCCGGGGCGTCGGCGACCGCGCGATTGATCAGCCCGTCGCGGATCGCGTCCAGCATCGCCTGATGATCGCGCATGGCATGCACAATCGAGGCGGGCGCGGCGTTACCGTCGATGGCCAGTTGGCGCATGGCCGGAACGGCATTCAAATCGGGCAGGCTACGCCGACGGGCCAACTGTTCCATCTTGTGGGGGCCCATGTGCACGGGACGGTTACGGCGGGAGAGGAGACGGGCCATCGGCCCTCCGGTTCTGGATCAGGTGGCGCCGATGGTTCGTGCGGCTGCCGCCCGTGTCAAGCACCATCGCGGTGTTTCCACCGCAGGTTGGGGCCTGCCCAAGGCTCGATTCCCGACAAAAACAATCGGGCGTGGCCAGCCGCCCCGATCCGCGCTAGATAACGCCGGAAGGTGCTATGACCAGCGAGCGGCGGACAATGGATCAGAAAGCGATCTCGACACTTGCCCTGACGGTGGCGGCAATATGCCTGCTGCCGCTTCTGGGTGTTGTGGCGGCGGCCCTGCTGGGATCCTTCGATACACTCCTTCAGCTCGCGCAGACGGTTCTGTGGCGCTACACATGGACAACGCTTGTGCTCGTCGTTCTGGTGGCGTCCGGCACGATCGTGATCGGTACGGTGACGGCCTGGCTTGTCGTAACCTGCGAATTTCCCGGGCGCCGGGTGTTTGAGGTCGCGCTGGTGCTGCCGTTGGCGTTCCCGGCTTATGTGCTGGCCTATGCCTACACGGACGTTCTGGATCATCCCGGTATCGTGCAAACGACGCTGCGTGCGGTCATGGGGTGGGGACCGCGTGACTACTGGTTCCCCGAGATCCGCTCGTTGGGGGGGGCAGCCCTGATGCTGACGCTTGTACTTTACCCCTACGTCTATCTGCTGACGCGGGCGGCGTTCAGAATGCAGGCGGCGACGCCGTTTTTCGCCGCACGTTCGCTGGGGTCATCGCCGGCGGCTGCGTTCTGGCGTGTTTCGCTTCCCATGGCCCGCCCGGCAATCGCCGCCGGTGCCTTGCTGGTGATGATGGAGACGATTGCCGATTTCGGTACCGTTGCGCATTTCAGCGTTCAGACTTTTGCGACCGGCATCTACACCAGCTGGTTCGGCCTTGCCGACCGGGCGGCGGCGGCGCAGCTTGCGCTGGGGCTGTTGGCTTTCGCCCTACTCGTGGCTGCTTTGGAGCATCTTAATCGCGGAGCCGCCACATTTGCGGCAAAGGGGCGGCAGGAGCCCTTTTCCCGTTTTGAACTTGCACCGGGCCGGGCGTTTTTGGCGCAGCTGGCCTGCGCGGGGCCGATCCTGCTGGGGGTGGTCGTCCCTGTCGTGACGCTGACGCTGATGGGGCTGCGGTCAGAGCAGGATATTTTCAGCGCCCGCTACGCAGGTTTCATCCGCAGCACGCTGACCCTCGCCGGTCTCGCCGCGATCCTGACGGTGGGCGCGGCTGTGCTGCTGGGGACGTTCAATCGGGTGTTTCACCACCGCAGGGCCGTGGTCGCGCTCTTTATCGGGCGGTTGGGTTATGCGGTGCCGGGCGGGGTTATTGCGGTAGGGCTGCTGGTGCCCTTTGCCACATTTGACAACTGGCTCGACGCGCGGATGGAGGCGTGGTTTGACATCTCGACGGGGCTGCTCATTTCAGGCTCGATCTGGTTGCTGGTGATGGCCTATATGATCCGCTTTCTTGCCGCCGCCATCGGCGCCTACGACAGTGGTCTGGCGACCGTCACGCCGAACATGGATGCCGCCGCCCGCGTGCTGGGCCGCACAAGCTGGGGCACCGTGCGCAGCGTGCATATGCCAGTGCTACGTTCAAGCATCCTTACGGCGCTTGTCATCGTCTTTGTCGACACGGTCAAGGAGTTGCCTGCCACGCTTATCCTGCGTCCGTTCAATTACGACACATTGGCAGTGCAGGCTTTCCGCCTCGCCTCGGATGAGCGGCTTGAAGGGGCGGCGGTGCCGAGCCTGATGATCGCCGCCATCGGTCTGATCCCGGTTGTCCTGCTGTGCGCGCAGATCGGAGACTGGCGCCGCGGCCTGCGCTCACATTCGCGGCATATGGCTTGAACCCCGCGGCATCCTTTCGCACAACTCCGCCATGAGTGTCGAAAGTTTTCCGCGAT
Source organism: Sulfitobacter albidus (assembly GCF_018200035.1). Classification (NCBI taxonomy): domain Bacteria; kingdom Pseudomonadati; phylum Pseudomonadota; class Alphaproteobacteria; order Rhodobacterales; family Roseobacteraceae; genus Sulfitobacter; species Sulfitobacter albidus. The sequence continues at coordinate 23,692 of NZ_CP073582.1, forward strand.
GTTGACCAAGCCCCCTCTGACCCGTGACCTTGTCTTGATCGGAGGCGGCCATGCACATGCGCTTGTCCTGCGGGCATGGGGCATGAAGCCGCTGCCGGGCGCGCGCCTGACTGTTATCAATCCCGGTCCGACGGCGCCCTACACGGGTATGTTGCCGGGGCATGTGGCAGGCCACTACGGCAGGGATGATCTGGAGATTGATCTGGTGCGCCTGTGCCGTTTTTCCGGCGCGCGCCTGATCCTGTCGCACGCCAGCGGGATTGACCGCAGCGCGCGCGAGATTTTCGTCGAAGGGCAGGAGCCCGTGGCCTACGATGTCGCCTCCATCGACATCGGCATTACGGCGCAGATGAGCCTGCCCGGCTTTGCCGAGCACGCGGTTGGCGCAAAGCCTCTGGACCGGTACGCGCGGGTCTGGCGGCAGTTCCGCGCGGATGTGGCTGCGGGGGCGCGGCCTGCGCGGGTCGCGGTGATCGGTGGGGGCGTCGCGGGGTGCGAGCTTGCCATGGCCATGGCCCACGCGTTGCGCGAGGATGGGCAGGCACCGCAAGTCAGCGTGATTGAAGCGGGTTCGCAGATCTCCGGTGTCGGTGCTGCCGCGCGGCGGCGGCTCGGCGCGGCGATGGACGGCCTTGGCGTGCGGTTCATTGGGGAGGCGCGGATCGCGCGGATCGCGGCGCAGGCCGTGGTACTGGAAGACGGAACAGAAATCGCGGCTGCCTTCTGCGTTGGTGCCGCCGGCGCCACGCCGCACGGTTGGTTGGCGCAAACAGATCTACCCCTTCACGAAGGTTTCGTCACCGTGGATCCCTATCTGCGTGTGACGGGTGATCCGCATCTCTTTGCCGTGGGGGATTGTGCGCATCTGTCGTTTGCTCCGCGCCCCAAGGCTGGCGTTTTTGCGGTACGTGCCGCCCCGGTGCTGCGCCACAACCTGGTGGCTGCACTGGCGGGGGGCGCGCTGCGTCGCTTTCACCCGCAGCGCAGCTATCTCAAGCTGATCTCTCTGGGGGAGAAATCTGCACTGGCGGAGAAGTTTGGCGTGGCTGTCGCGGCGCCGACGCTATGGCGGTGGAAAGACAGGATCGACCGCGCGTTCATGGACCGTCTCGGGGATCTGCCCGCGATGACAGTGCCAAAGGCGCCAACGCGTGTGGCAAGGGGCGCCGACGATCTGGCTGATCCATTGTGTGGCGGCTGTGGCGCCAAGGTCGGCGGCGCGCTGTTGCGTGGCGCGGTCGGGCGGGGCGATGACGCGGCGATTGTGGCGCAACCCGGTGGTGGATTTCAGGTCATCAGCGTCGATCATCTGCGCGGTTTTGTGGAGGATCCGGTCACAATGACGCGGATTGCTGCGTTGCACGCGCTAGGCGACATTTGGGCGATGGGCGCGGCCCCGCAATCCGCGCTATCGAGCCTGATCCTGCCGCGGATGTCGGAGGCGTTGCAGGCCCGGACCTTGCGGGAGATCACGCAGACTGCACGCGCGGTGTTTGCCGAAGCGGGGGCCGAGCTGATTGGTGGGCATACGACCATGGGGGCGGAGCTGACCATCGGCTTTACGGTCACGGGCACACGGGAAAACGCTCCGATCACGCTGGATGGCGCGCGGGCCGGGGATGTGCTGCTGCTGACGCGGCCGGTCGGGTCGGGGGTGATCCTTGCCGCTGACATGGCGGGCCGGGCGCCGGGTCAGGTGGTGGCGGATCTGTTGCGCAGGATGACGGAACCGCAGGATGTGGCCGCGCGGCTGCTCTCCGGGGCGAATGCGATGACCGATGTAACCGGCTTTGGCCTGTTGGGGCACGTGCAGCAGATCTGTGCCGCCTCGGGCCTGCGTGCCGAGATCGATAGTGCGCAGGTGCCGGTCTACGCCGGTGCGCGCGCCCTCAGCGACGCCGGTGAACGGTCATCCCTGTTGCGGGCGAATACGGCGGATGTTGCGATAGCGGGGCAGGCGTGCCCGCTGTTGTTCGATCCGCAGACGGCCGGTGGACTGCTGGCGGCCCTGCCCGAAAAGGACGCGCGCGTGGCCCTCGACGGCTTGCGGGCGGCGGGGAAAGAGGGCTGGATCATCGGGGCGTTGTCCGACGGGCGTGGCCCAATCCGCGTCAGCTGAACCGGTCAATCAGATCTTCTGCGGCGCGGTTCAGGGCGTCGGTGTCCAGCGAACCGAGGTGCAGCGCGGCGTCGCCCTGTCGGTGCGTCTTTGCCTTGGCGTAGCGTGGATCGTAATGCCTGGCGATCAGCTCTGCGGCGAGGGCGCGCCATTCCGCACTGCGGGCCAAGTCATGCCAATGCGCAATCTGCTTGGCCGCGTGAAAAGGGCGCAGGTGGTCGATACGGTCCGCCAGCATCGCGGGATCTGCACGCAAATCGGCGTAGGTGGCAACCAGATGCGCGGCGCGTGCGTCCAATGGGGCGGTGATCTCCACGCGGGGGGCGGCGCCCATCGCGGCCCAAAGCGCCGGGGGCAGGATTCGCGCGCCCACGCGACTGCTCTCTGCTTCGATCCAGAGGGTGCGCTGTGGATCAAGCGTGTCGAGCTCTCCGGCAAGGCGGCTCTCAAACATCTTCTGGCTGGGTTGGTCCCCGTGGCCCCCGAAGAGCGACCCGCGATGGGCTGCCAATCCTTCGAGGTCGATCACCTGCGCACCGCGTGCCCGCAGTGCCTGCAAGATCGCGGTCTTGGCAGTGCCGGTGCCGCCGCTGACGATGCGCAAGCGGTGGGACAGCGTTCGATCATAGAGCGTTGCAACCACCTGCCGCCGATAGCTGCGGTAGCCGCCCTGCAACAGCTGGACCCGCCAGCCCACCTGATCGAGAATTGTGGCAAAGGCATTGGAGCGCTGCCCGCCCCGCCAGCAATACACCAAGGGCTGCCAGTCGCCCGGTTTCTCGGCCAGCGGCCCCTGCAAATGTCGCGCGGCGTTTGCGGCGACAAGGGCGGCACCGATCTTGCGGGCCAGAAACGGGCTTTGCTGGGTGTAGATCGTGCCGACCTCGGCCCGCTCGGAGTCGCTGAGCACGGGCAGATTGATTGCGCCGGGCAGATGGTCTTCTGCAAATTCCGACGGCGCGCGCACATCGATGATCGTATCGGCGGCGCAACGGGTCAGATCAGTGAGGTTGGAAAGGGTCAGCGGCGTCATTGTTTCCTCGAACGGCGAAGGGCCGACCCTAGCGGGATTGCCTGTGGCGTCCAGTGGCAAACAGGACTTCCGGGCGCGCGCACCGGGCCCGAGAATTGTCGATCAAGCGGTTATCGCGGGCGCGCACAGAAACATTTGCATAAGTTTAGAATAATTCTAAAAATGTCCTTGCCTGCGCGATCCCGGTGTTTATCTTCGTATCAACGGTTTGACCCACACAGGAGTTTCCCATGACACAAACAGCAGCTTCCCTGAGTAGCGAGGCCCGCGCGACCATTGCGGACGCCCTCAATCAGGCTGTGGCCGAAACAGCGGTGACAACAATGCTCGCGCAGAATTTTCATTGGAACGTGACCGGTATGGCCTTTGGCCCCCTGCATGATCTTTTTCAGAAGATCTACGAAGATCATTTCATCGGGCAGGACGATCTGGCCGAACGGATCCGCGCGCTTGACGCCCATGCCCAGGGCACGCTCGCGGGGATGGTCCAGCGGTCAAAGGTGAGTGAACACGCAGGCGAGGCGACCGACCAGCAGATGATAAAGATGCTGATGGACGCACAGCAAACGCTTGCCGCGACACTGGCGGAGGCGGGCGCGCTGGCGTCCGAGCATGGAGACACGCTGACGGAGGATTTGTGCATCGCCCGCGGCACTGAGCACGAGAAATTCGCCTGGTTCCTGCGCGCGCACCTTGCGTAAGGGCCCGGTCGGCTCTTGCGGGGTTAAGCCGGGCCGGTGATCGCCGCGATGGGCGTTACCTTTTTTCGTGCGCATTTGCGCAGGTATTGGGGTGCCCAATGACTGTAGCTTCCCAGTTGCGCCTGTTGGGCGACAAGCATCTGGACAAAGCCCTGACGATGCGTCTCCTTTTTCAGGCTCTTGAACAGGGACTTCTGCGCTTTGGTCATCGAGCAGCCGATGCAATGGCCGCCGCGTTTGAACGTGCACACATCGATGCAGGGGCTCGGGGTCTTGGCCATGGTCGGATACTCTTTGAGTGGTCTTCTACAGGAAAAGGCGCGCCCGGGGGCGCGCCTGATTTTTTGAACCGGATCTGAAGACTACTTCCAGCCGGCCTCGTTCAGGATCCGCTGCGCTGCGCCAATGTTGTCGGCGATGTCCGAAAGCGCGATCGCATCGGGCCGGAACAGGCCAAGCTCTGCGACGGAGGGGGCAAGGCCGATGCCCGGCACTGCGGGGTATTCGTCATTGCCCGCCGAGAAGTATTTCTGCGCCTGTTCGGAGGCCAGATACTCAAGGAACTTCACCGCGTTGTCGCGGTTCGGCGCATTCTTGGCCACCCCGCCGCCAGAGATGTTCATATGCGCGCCGAAATCATCCTGATTGGGGAACACCCATCCGATCTGGTCAAGGCTGTCTGACAGACCGGACACGTCTGTCCGGATGGCGCGGGCAAAATAATAGGTGTTTGACATGGCTATGTCGCACTCGCCCGACACGATCCCGCGCAATTGGTCGGTATCACCGCCCTGAGGATCGCGGGCAAAATTGCCCACCACGGCTTTGGCCCAGTCTGCCATCGCCGCTTCGCCCAGATGCGCGGTGAGGGCGGCCGTGATGTTCTGCGTGTAGACGTTGGAGGAGGAGCGGATACAGATCATGCCCGCGTACTCGGGCTTTGCGAGATCCTGATAGGTCGCGGGCGGATTTTCGACATCGTTTTTGTCATAAAACAGGATGCGCGCGCGCTGGGAGAAGGAGAACCATTCGTTCCCCTCGTCCTGCAGGTAGGCGGGTATCTTTGCTTCCAACACATCGCTTTCGACCGGTTGCAGCAGGCCCATTTCCTTGGCGCGGGAGATGCGTACCGTGTCGACCGTCAGGAACACGTCGGCGGGGGAGTTGGCCCCTTCGGCCTGCATCCGGGCGATCAGTTCATCGGCCTTGCCTTCGATGCGGTTGATTTTGATCCCGGTCGCCTCGGTGAAATCAGAATACAGCCGCTCGTCGGTGTCATAATGGCGTGACGAGTAGAGATTAAGCTCTCCTGCGTGGCTATCGGCAAAGGCTGCGGCCCCTGTCGCAGTCAGCGCGAGCGCCAGAATGGGTGTTTTGATCGACATGGGCTTTTTCCTTCCGGTTAATCCTTACTAAAATAGTCAATTGCAAAGAAATGGCGCTGACGCAAGCCTTTCTGATGAAATTAGTCAGATTTATGCACGCAATTCCAACCTCACATAGTATCCTGTGCCGCGACGAGACCGGGGGGCTCAAAAAGTGGCATTCATTCTCTGTCGAGGTAAAATTCCGAATTCTCGCGCAGCCTTGCGGGTGTGCCGTTACACCCGGCGAGGACTCAGGCTCGGCCGGGATCGCGCCTGCGCCGCTGCAGGACGTGAACAGTGCGCGCGGCCCCGCCACCAGCGGCGGTCCTGAATAGAGATGTGACGATACCTGCGATGCCGGAAAGGCGACTAGCGTAGGCGCTGCTCAGTCGCTGCGTTGAACAGCATTACATCGGTGGTGGCAAACTCAAGGGACAGTCCGGTCGCTTCCGCCGCTCCCGTGCCGCCCCTGTTCTCCACGATGATCCGCTCGCCGGTCGGTGTCTTGAGGTAGTCGTAGGACACGCCGCCCAGATGTTCGCGGATGTCGAGCCTTACGCTGCTGTTGCTGTCTTCCCGCACGCTGAGGTGCTGGGGGCGAAGACCGACAAAGACTTCGGTTCCGTCCGAGGGCAGGCTGACCGGCGCGTCGACCGCGCGCCCGTCCAGCGCTGGAACGGTGACCTTGCCGCCCTCGACCACGCCACGCAGGAAGTTCATCGCGGGCGACCCGATAAAGCCGGCCACAAATTTATTGTCGGGGTCATCGTACAGGGCCACCGGCGAGCCGACCTGTTCGATTCGTCCCGCGCGCAGAACAACGATTTTGTCGGCCAGCGTCATGGCTTCGACCTGATCGTGGGTCACATAGATCATCGTCGCGCCGATTTCGTTGTGCAGGCGCGCGATTTCGACCCGCATATCAACGCGCAGCTCTGCGTCGAGGTTTGACAGCGGCTCGTCGAACAGGAATACCTCGGGTCCGCGTACAATCGCGCGGCCGATGGCCACCCTCTGCCGCTGCCCGCCCGAGAGTGCCTTTGGCTTGCGTTTGAGATAATCGCCCAGTTGCAGGATCTCTGAGGCGCGGGCCACTTTTTCGGTAATCTCGGCCTTGGGTACGCCGTTCATCTTGAGGCCAAAGCCCATGTTTTCCTCGACCGTCATATGTGGATAGAGCGCGTAGGTCTGGAATACCATCGCCACGCCACGGTCGGCAGGCTCCACATGGGTGACGTCGCGCGCGCCGATCTCGATGACCCCGTCGGAGGTTTCCTCAAGCCCCGCAACCATCCGCAACAAGGTCGATTTCCCGCACCCCGAGGGGCCGACAAAGACGCAGAATTCGCCCTCTTCGATTGTCAGATCAATGCCATGGATGACTTGTGTATCGCCATAGCGTTTGATGGCTTTCTTGAGGGTGACGCCAGACATGGGATCTACTTTCTAAGGTTGTGCCGGAAACTGCCAATCCGCCGCCGCCGCGCCAATTTGCGCGGTGGTGCGCAAAAGGGCAGGGCGGAAGGCGGTCAGCGCATCCAGAGATTTACGATTGGTCGAGGTGGCGATTGAGGCGGCGCCGATCACATGCCCCCGATTGCATCTTATGGGCGCCGCGATCGAGATGATCCCCACTTCATGCTCTTCACGGTCAAAGGCTATCCCTTCGATCGCGATCGTCTTCAGCTCCGCCGCGAGCGTTTCAGGGGAGGTCAACGTGTGGGGGGTGTAAGGCAGATAGGCCTGCTGCCGTAGGGCGCGGTCACGGGCTTCTGGCGGCAGATGCGCGAGGATTGCCTTGCCAACACCGGTACAGAATGCCGGCGCAACGCGTCCGGGCTGGGCAAGTGTATCAAACTGGCTGTGCGCGCGGCGCTTGTCGATGAAAATCACCTGCCCGCTGTCGATTTGCGCCAGATGCACGGTTTCCCCGGTTTCCGATGCCAGCGTGTCAAGCGCGGGTGCGGCCAATGGCGCGAGAGAGCTTTGCGCCCAGGCGGCGTGGGCAAGCCGTACCAATCGCAGACCCAGATGATAGGTCTGCGTTTGCCCGTCGTAGCGCAGAAGACCCTGATTGGTGAGTGTCTGCAAAAAGCGATAGAGTGTTGCGCGAGGGTGCGTGCTGGAGGCGAGCAGCTCGGAAAAACGCACGGGGCGACCGAAGGCTGCGACGGCATCAAGCACGTCCATCGCCTTTCCCACGGTCCCATCGCTTTTGACCTGGCTATTCATTGATCCTCCCCGACGCAACAATGTTGCCGTTGACAAGGCTACGCACACATCGCATCATTTTCAATAGTTGAGATGCGGTCTCACTATTTGGAACATTCGGGAGGGTGTTGCGAGGTGTGAGGCAAGCCAGCGGTCCAGCCGCTCGTCTCTGACCAAAAACTAGGGGAGGACTTCATGTTCAAACGCACCAAGACACTTGTGGCGACGATTGCTGCAACAACCATTCTCGCCGGCTCTGCTTGGGCAGCGGGCGAGCTTATCATCAATACCGACACTTCCGATCCGGCGCCGAAAAAGGCGTTTGAAGATGTGATCGCAGGGTTCGAAGCGGAATATCCCGACATCGAGGTGACGTGGAACCTGTTTGACCACGAAGGCTACAAGACCTCGATCCGCAACTTCCTGACGGCGGACGCGCCGGATCTGGCGAACTGGTACGCGGGCAACCGGATGCTGCCATACGTCAATGCAGGCCTGTTCGAGCCGATCGACGACGTTTGGGAAGAAAACGGCCTGAATGAATCGCTTGCCTCCGCCAAAGGGTCGATGACCATTGATGGCAAGGTCTGGGGCGTGCCGTACACCTACTACCAGTGGGGCATTTACTACCGCAAAGACATCTTTGAGGAGCAGGGCATCGACGTGCCCAAGACATGGGATGATTTCATCGCCGCTGGCGAGACGCTGAAAGCGGCGGGCATTACCCCCATCACCATCGGGACCAAATACCTTTGGACTGCGGGCGGCGTGTTTGACTACCTCAACCTGCGCACCAATGGCTATGATTTCCACATGGCGCTGACCAAGGGTGAGGTCGCCTGGACCGATGACCGCGTCAAGGCGACGATGGCCAATTGGAAGCAATTGCTGGACGCGGATTTCTTTATCGAGAACCACGCGGCCTATTCCTGGCAGGAAGCACTGGCACCGATGGTGCAGGGGGATGCGGCGATGTACGTGATGGGCAACTTTGCCGTGGCACCGCTTCGCGAAGCGGGCCTGACGGACGATCAGCTTGGCTTCATGCAGTTTCCGATCATCAACCCCGATGTGCCGGTGGCCGAAGAAGCGCCCACAGACACGATCCACCTGACGGCCAATGGCAAGAACAAAGAGAACGCCAAGAAATTCCTGGCCTACCTCGCCCGTGCCGACGTGCAGACCCAGATCAATGAAACACTGGGTCAGCTGCCGATTCACAAGGACAGCACCGTGGGCGACGACAAGTTCCTGCAGGCGGGTTACGAGATGCTGAGCAATACCGATGGTGGTATCGCGCAGTTCTTTGACCGCGACGCGCCTGCCGAGATGGCAAAGGCCGGGATGGAAGGCTTCCAGGAATTCATGGTGAAGCCGGACCGCCTCGACAAGATTCTCGAGCGTCTGGAGAAAGTGCGTGCGCGCATCAACTAACTGATCCGTGAGGGCATCCCGCCACCGTGCGGGGTGCCCTTCTTCTTTCGTTCCGCGCCGGAGGCTTCGATGACCACAGCTGCCTTGCCAGATACGCATCCCCCAAACCCGAAATCCTACTGGAAGCGTAACCAGCAGCGCCTTGCGCCCTGGCTCTTTCTCGCGCCCGGCATTGCGATGTTTGTGCTGTATGTCATCGCGCCGATTTTCCAGTCGATCAGTATTTCATTCTACGCCTGGGACGGGCTGGGGGAGGCCGAGTACATCGGCATCGCGAACTACGTCGAGCTGATGGACGACGAGGATTTCTATACCTCGCTGAAGAACAACGTGATCTGGCTGGTGCTCTATATGCTTGCGCTGCCTGCCGGGCTGTTCGTGGCGCTGTTTCTGAACCAGACCGTGCGCGGCATCCGCATCTACAAATCGCTGTTCTTTTTTCCCTTCGTGATTTCCCAGGTTGTGGTCGGTCTGGTGTTCTCGTGGTTCTATGATCCGTCCTTTGGCCTGTTCAACATCGTAACGGGCTGGTTCGGTGCCGATCCCATCGCGATTTTGGCCGATGAGCGCTATGTCACCTATGGCATCATCGCCGCCGGGCTGTGGCCGCAGACGGCGTACTGCATGATCCTCTATCTGACCGGCCTCAACGCGGTGGACCCCGAACAGATCGAGGCCGCGCGGCTGGACAACGCCAAAGGCTTCAAGATGCTGTGGTACGTGGTGCTGCCGCAGCTCAAGCCTGCGACATTCATCGCGGTGGTCGTCACGGTCATCGGCGCACTGCGCTCGTTCGACCTGATCTCGATCATGACCGATGGCGGACCTTACGGCACGTCGAGCGTGCTGGCCTTTTACATGTATGAACAGGCGTTCAGCGAATATGGTTTCCGCATGGGATACGGCGCGGCCATCGCGGTGGTGCTGTTCGCGATCATGATGATCTATATCGCGTTCTTCCTGTGGAAGATGTACCGCGATGAGCGCGGGGGCTGAGCCATGTTTCCCAAACCGATAGAAAAAACCTCCTCGGGCGCGCAACTGGCCTACAAGATCGCGCTGCCGCTGGTGCTGATTCTGTGGCTGCTGCCGCTCATCGCTGTGGCCGTCACCTCCGTGCGGTCGGGCGGGGACATCACGGCGGGCAATTACTGGGGCTGGCCTACGTCGTTCAACTTCATTGAGAACTACACGGCGATCTTCACCAATACGCCCATCGGGCAATACATTCTCAACAGCTTCAAGGTGACGATCCCCACGGTGATCGGTGCCGTAGCGTTGTCGTGCATGACCGGCTTTGCGCTGGGGGTGTACCGGTTCAGGGGCAATCTGCTGCTGTTCTTCATGTTCGTGGCCGGCAATTTCATTCCGTTTCAGATCCTGATGGTGCCGGTGCGTGATCTCACGTTGGATCTGGGGATGTATAATACCATCCACGGTCTGGCGCTCTTTCACATCGCGTTCCAGACCGGCTTCTGCACGCTGTTCATGCGCAATTTCATCCGTGCCCTGCCGCAAGAGCTGATCGAGGCGGCGCGTGTCGAAGGGGTCTCCGAGATCCAGATCTTCTGGTATGTCGTGCTGCCGTTGATGAAGCCCGCGATCGCCGCGCTGTCGGTGCTGATCTTTACCTTCATCTGGAACGATTATTTCTGGGCCACCGTGCTGACGCAGGGGGCCGATACGCAACCGATCACGGCCGGGCTTTATTCGCTCAATGGGCAGTGGGTAGCGCAGTGGCATCTGGTCTCGGCAGGCTCCATCGTGGCGGCGCTGCCGCCGGTGTTGATGTTCTTTGCCATGCAGCGCCACTTTATCGCAGGACTGACACTGGGCGCCGTGAAATGATCCAAACCTGGCGGCTGGACGATACGCGCCAGACCCTCGTGCTGGGCGCCCGTGGCGGGCGGCTGGCCGAAGTTGTCTATTGGGGCCCTGCATTGCCCGAAGACGAAGATTTGCACACGCTCGTGCGCGCCGGTGACATTGATGTGACCGGTGGTATGCTCGACGCCAATCCAGAGCTGTCGATTTCGCCCGAAGCGACGCGCACCTTCCCCGGACAGCCCGGTATGGTGATCCGCCATGAAAACGGCACACCGCTTTTGCCATCGTTCCGGTTCACCCAGGCGGTGGAGGCGCGGGGTCATCTGGTTCTGCATTACGCCGATGTCGAGAACGCGCTGCGCTATCAGGCGCATTTCACGCTTGATCCCCAGACCCATATCATCACCTCCCACGCGGTGCTTGAGGCGGATACCGCCATGCACCTGCACTGGCTCGCCGCGCCCGTGATGCCGGGCCCGCAGCTGAGTGACGAGATGATTGATTTTTCGGGGCGCTGGTGCGGTGAATTCCAGATGAACCGCACCGCCTGGTCGCCCGGCATCCGCTACCGCGAGAACCGTACGGGCCGCACGGGTCATGAACATTTCCCCGGTTTGCTGGTGCCCAACCGCGGTGCCACGAATACCCAAGGACATGTCTACGGATTTCACTATGGCTGGTCCGGCGGTCACCGCATGATCGCCGAAGAGCTGCCCGACGGGCGTCGCCAGATCCAGTTCGGTCATGCCAGCCGGATGGAGCCTGTGGCCCGCACGCGGTTTCAGACTGCATATCTCTACTCCGTCTTTTCGAGCGACGGGATCAACGGCTGCGCGGTTTCGTTTCAGCGTCACCTGCGGGATCGGATCATTGGCTGGCCCGACGCCGCGCGCCCGCGTCCGGTGCACTACAACAGTTGGGAAGCGGTCTATTTTGATCACAACCTCGACACGCTGAAGGAGATTGCCCGCCGCGCCGCCGATCTGGGCGCAGAGCGGTTCGTGCTCGACGATGGCTGGTTCGGAAGGCGCGACAGCGACACGACCTCGCTTGCCGACTGGGTGGTGGATCCGCGCAAATACCCGCAGGGGCTGACGCCGCTGATCGAGCATGTGCACGGGTTGGGCATGGCCTTTGGCATCTGGTTCGAGCCCGAGATGGTGAACCCGGATTCGGAAGTCTACCGCGCCCATCCCGATTGGGCGCTGGGGGGCGAGGATCAGATCCTCGGTCGGCAGCAAAAGGTGCTGGATATGGCCAACGGCGACGTGCGCGCCTATCTTTTCGAGCGTATCGCCGACATCCTTCAGGCGCACGCCATCGACTATATCAAATGGGACCACAATCGCGTGATGCCGCGCCCCGACGCGGCGCAGACCATGGGCAGCTATACGCTGATCGACCAGCTGCGCGCGGCCTTCCCGGCGGTCGAGATCGAAAGCTGCGCGTCGGGGGGCGGACGGATTGATTTCGGTATTTTGCAACGCACCCACCGTGTGTGGCTCAGCGACAGCAATGATGCGCTGGAGCGGTTACGCATGCAGCACAATGCGGCGATTTTCCTGCCTATGGCCGTGACCGGTAGCCACGTCGGCCCGCGCATCTGCCATACATCGGGTCGCGTGTTCGATATCCGTTTCCGCGCCTGGGTGGCTGCACAGCGACACATGGGATTCGAGATGGATCCGCGCGAATTGACCGAGGAAGAGGCGCGCGTGCTCGGCGAGGTCACGACCTGGTGGAAGGCCAACCGCGACTGGATGCTGCGTGCGGATATCCTGCGCCTCGACAGCCCCGACCCGGCGGTGATCGCCGAGCAGCAGCTGGCCGAGGACGACAGCCGCTTTGTGCTCTTTGTCGGCAAGGCGGACACGTCCGCGCAGATCGCACCGCGCCCGCTGCGCCTTACGCGGCTGGATCCGCAGGCAACCTACCGCGTTGAACTGATCAATCGCGCATCGCTCAATCACTTGTCGCGCGGCCAGCCTCTGCTGAAAGAGGATGCCATGACGGTAAGCGGCAGCTATCTGATGCACAATGGGATCACCCTGCCGTGGTCTTACCCGGATACGATGTGGGTGATCGAGGGGCGCAAGCTATGACCGCCCGCAAGACAGGAGACTGACATGACCGCGACATTTCACGACCTCAGGGGCAAGACCGTCTTTATCACGGGTGGTGGCTCGGGTATCGGGGCGGCGCTGACCGATGGGTTCCTGGCGCAGGGGGCCAAGGTGGGCTTTGTGCAGCGGTCCGATGCATCGGCCTTTTGTGACGAGATGGAAGGCAAGCACGGCACACGCCCGCTGTTTGTTGCGTGTGACATCACTGACATGCACGCGCTAAAGGCCGCGATTGCGCACACCGGGACAGAGTTGGGGCCGCTCGATGTGCTGGTCAACAACGCGGCGAACGACAAACGTCACGACGCGCTTGAGGTAGACGAAGGGTTCTGGGACTGGTCGCAGGCGATCAATCTCAAGGCTTACTTCTTTGCCTGTCAGGCCGCCGCCGCGGCGATGCGCGGGCGCGGTGGCGTGATCGTGAATTTCTCGTCTATCAGCTATATGATGGGGCAGGCAGGCTATGCCTCCTACACCACGGCAAACGGCGGGATCACGGCGATGACGCACAGCCTTGCGCGCGAATTTGGCCCTGAAAAAATCCGCGTGAACGCGCTGGCTCCGGGGTGGGTGATGACGCAAAAGCAGCGCGAGATGTGGGTGACCGAAGAGGCGCTTGAGGCGCATCTGGCCAAGCAGTGCCTCAAGGAAACGCTGGCGCCCGAAGACGTTGTGGGCGCCACGCTGTTCCTCGCCTCCGATACCAGCCGCATGATGACCGGGCAATTGATGGTTGTCGACGGCGGTGTGGTCAGCGCGCGATGACCGATTGGATCGCCGTCGATTGGGGCACGACCCACTTGCGCGCCTACGTGATGGCGGGGGCGCCGTAGCGGAAACACTCAGCAGTGCACAGGGCATGGGCAGCTTGACCCCCGATGCCTTTGAAGCGGCGCTACTACAGTTGATAGAGCCGCATTTGCGTGCGGATGGGAAAACTCCCGTGATATGTTGCGGTATGGTCGGCGCGCGTCAGGGCTGGATCGAAGCACCCTATGTCCCCGTGCCTGCGCGCCCTTCGGGAACGGCAATCGTGGCGCCGACGCGCGATCCCCGCCTCGATGTCCGCATCCTGCCGGGGATGTCGCAGACCAATCCGGCGGATGTGATGCGCGGGGAGGAAACGCAGATCGCGGGCTTTATTGCCGCCCATCCAGATTGGGATGGCGTGCTTTGCCTGCCCGGCACCCACGCCAAATGGGCGCAGATCAGCGCGGGTGAGGTCGTGAGTTTTCGCACCTTCATGACCGGAGAGCTGTACGCCTTGCTCAGTCGTCAGTCGGTGTTGCGTCATTCGTTGAGCGGTGGTGCGGATACCGTTGACGCGGCGGCTTTCCTTGAGGCTCTTGGCGATGCAATGTCGCGGCCCGAATGGGTTGCCGGTGCGCTCTTTGCGCTGCGGGCCGAGGGGCTGGTGGCCACGCTGGAGCCCGCAACGGCACGTGCGCGCCTGTCCGGCATGCTGATCGGTCACGAACTGGCCGCCGCGCGGCCCTACTGGCTGGGTCAGCGGGTCGCGTTGATCGGCAGCGATGCCTTGACGGCGCGCTACGCCACCGCTTTGAACGCGCAAGGGGTCACGGCGGAGAGGACCGACGCCGCCGATCTGACCCTGCGCGGCCTCGCCGCTGCCTTTGACGCTCTGCAACAGGAGACCTGAACCATGTCCCGCCCCTGATCGCCATTCTGCGTGGTGTGCGCCCCGATGAGGTGACACAGATCGCCGACGCCATTATGGCCGCCGGGATCACCTCCATCGAGGTGCCGCTGAACTCTCCCGATCCGCTCGACAGTATCGCGCGTTTGGTGAAGCATTCAGGTGACCGTGCCCTGATCGGTGCGGGCACGGTCTTGACGCCCGATGACGTTGCAGGCGTGGCCGGGGCTGGCGGGCAACTGATCGTATCGCCCGATTGCAATCCGGCCGTTATCGACGCGACCAAGGCGGCGGGGCTGCAAAGCTTTCCCGGTGTGCTGACCCCGACTGAGGCGTTCACCGCCTTGCGCCACGGCGCGGATGGTCTGAAGTTCTTTCCCGGCAATCTGGTCGGCGAGGCGGGGCTCAAGGCGATGATGGCAGTGTTGCCGCAGGGAACGCAGACCTTTGCCGTGGGTGGGGCCGCACCGGATAATTTCGCCGACTGGATCGCGGCAGGGGCAACCGGCTTCGGGATCGGAAGCGGTCTTTATCAAGCGGGATTTGACGCTGAGGAAGTCGGTAAGCGTGCCGCCGCCATCGTCTCGGCGTTCGACGCGCTGGTGGCCGTGTGAGCGCGCAGATTTTCGACGCCACGCAATGCGCGTTGGGGGAGGGGCCGCTGTGGCATCCCGAGCGCGGATCACTTTTCTGGTTCGATATTCTTGGCATGCGACTGCATGGCGAGGGGCGTGTGCGCCAGTTTGATGAACACGTGAGTGCGGCTGGCTGGGTTGATCACGACCGCCTGCTCATCGCCTCCGAGACCCAGCTGTTTACCTACGATCTTGAGACGGAGGAACGGCGCCACGTCTGCGCGCTCGACGCCGACAATCCCGTGACACGCTCAAACGACGGGCGGGCGGATCCTTTTGGGGGTTCTGGATTGGCACGATGGGCAAACAGAGCGAAACATTCGCGGGCGCCATCTACCGCTACTACCGGGGGACGGTAGAGCGATTGTTCGATCGTATCACTGTCTCGAACGCGATCTGTTTTGCGCCCGACGGGCGCTCGGCCTGCTATACCGATACCCACAGCCGACAAATCATGCGTCAGCCGCTCGATGACGCGGGCTGGCCTACGGGGGAGGCAGAGGTGTACATCGATACGCGGGCAGAGGGATTGAACCCTGACGGTGCAGTCATCGATACCGAAGGGTGTATTTGGGTTGCGCAATGGGGCGCCTCGCGGGTTGCGCGCTATAGTCCGCAGGGCGATTTTCTGGGTGCGGTGAGCGTGCCTGCGCAACAGGCGAGCTGTCCGGCCTTTGGCGGGCCGGATCTGCGCACCCTTTTTGTCACAACCGCTGCCGTGGATCTCGAAGGCCCCGACGAAGGCAAGACCTTTGTCTTGGAGACGCAAGCCACCGGCCTGCGTGAGCATCGGGTGATCCTATGACCTCGCGCTCGCTGGGCGTGTGTTACTACCCCGAACAATGGGACCGCGCGGTTTGGGCGGAGGATGCCGCACGGATGGCCGCTGCGGGTCTCACGTGGGTGCGGATCGGTGAGTTCGCGTGGAAGCGGATTGAGCCCGAAGAGGGGCGGTTTGATTTTGGCTGGCTCGATGACGCAATTGCGGTGCTTGGCGCAGCGGGGCTGCGCGTCGTTCTGGGAACGCCCACGGCGACGCCCCCGCTTGGGTTCTGGCAAAACATCCCGACATGTTGGCCCGTGATGCCGAAGGGCGGCCGCGCGGCTACGGCTCGCGGCGGCACTATTGCTTTAGCCATCCGGGGTTTTTTGACAAGGCCGCCCGGATCACGCGCGTGGTGGCCGAACGTTATGGTGCCAATCCCCATGTGGCGGCCTGGCAGACCGACAATGAATACGGCTGCCACGACACGGTGCTCAGCTATTCTGACGCGGCGCGTGACGCGTTTCGTGAATGGCTGCGCGCGCGGTTTCCGGGCGGTGGGAATGCGGGTGACATCGACGCCCTGAATGCCGCTTGGGGCAATGTCTTCTGGTCGATGGACTACGACGATTTTGATCAGATCGGACTGCCAAACCTGACGGTTACGGAGCCTAATCCGGCCCATAGCCTTGCATTCCGGCGCTTCAGTTCGGACCAGGTGGTGCGGTTCAACCGCATGCAGGTGGAGATCATTCGCGACTATACCGACGCCCCGATCGCGCATAATTACATGGGGCGCGAAACCGCGTTTGACCATTTTGCAACAGGTGCCGATCTGGAGATTGCCAGCTGGGACAGCTATCCGCTGGGCTTTCTGGAGGACCGCGCGGGTTTTGGCGCCGCGCATCAGGCGCGGTTCGCGCGTACGGGGGATCCGGATTTTCAGGCGTTTCACCATGATCTGTACCGCGCTGTCGGGCGCGGGCGCTGGTGGGTGATGGAACAACAGCCCGGCCCGGTGAACTGGGCGCCGCACAATCCCGCACCGCTGCCCGGAATGGTCCGCCTCTGGACATGGGAAGCCTTTGCCCACGGGGCCGAGGCGGTGTGTTACTTCCGCTGGCGGCAGGCGCCTTTTGCGCAAGAGCAGATGCACGCCGGGCTTCTGCGCCCGGATAGTGTCGCGGCCCCCGGACTGGCGGAGGCTGCGGAAGTCGCACAGGAGCTGAAAACGCTGGGCGCACTCACCCCAACGCAAGCACCCGTTGGGCTGATGTTTGATTACGACGCGGCCTGGGCGTGGGACGTACAGCCGCACGGGGCGGGGCTGAGCTATTTTCAATTGGTGTTCGATGTCTATCGCGGGCTGCGCGGTTTGGGCCTATCGGTAGACATTCTCGCGCCGGACACGTGTGATTTTGCGGGCTATGCAGTGGTGTTGGTGCCAGGGATGATGCATATGTCCGCGGCGTTGAAAGAAGCTTTGATACGCGCGGAGGCGCAGATTGTGCTGGGGCCGCGCAGTGCCGCGCGGGACAGTGAATTCAGCATCCCCGTGCCCCTTCCACCGGCGTTTGCCGGGCTCGATCTGCACGTCACGGCGGCGGAATCCCTGCGTTCCGATTGCCCCGAAGCGCTGGAGGGTGGCGGCGCCTTTACAGGGTATCGCGAATTGCTGGACGGCGGTGCCACGGTGACCGAGCGTTGCGCCGATGGCTGGCCCGCCGTGATGGCTGCGAATAATCTGCGCTATCTGGCCGGGTGGCCCGACGAAGCTGCGATGCGGCGCCTGCTACGTGATGTGGCGTGCGACGCAGGACTTCAAACGCTCGATCTGCCCGGCGCCGTGCGCTGCCGCGATACCGGGGCAGAGCGGTTCTGGTTCAACTTCGATACGGTGGCTCAGGACGTTGCGGGGCGGCAATTGCCCCCGATTTCCGTCACGCGGGAGGCAAAGACTTGAGCGGCTATTTCCTTTATCACTCCATCGGCCAATACCCCGGCAAGGCCGTGCAGATGACCGATGCTCTGGGTAGATTTGCGCAGGTTTGGGGCGCGGAGGATGACGCGCAATGGCCCAGGATGCTTGGCGCGCGCCAAGAGTTTCTCGATCTCTGGCGCGCGCTGATCGACGCCCCCGAGGGCACGCTGACCTCGGCCGACAACGTAACGGCGGCGCTGTATTCGGTGATCGGCGGGCTGGCGTCGCGGTTACGTGGCACGCGCGTGTTAATCGCGGCGGACTGCTTTCCTTCGCTGCATTTTCTGTTGGCGGGGCTCGCGGATCGGATCGGGTTCACGTTAGAGACAGTCCCTTTGCGCGACGGCGCCCATTGGGTCACTGACGATGATTTCATTGATGCCTGGGGGCGGATGTGAGCCTGGCGCTGGTGACCTTTGTCACCTCGACCGCCTCGCACCGGCCCGATCTGGCGCGGCTTTTGGCACACGGGCAGGTCCGTGGGTCACTTGTCGGGGTGGATTTGACACAGGGGATCGGGATCGTGCCGTTCTCGCTGCGCGAAACGCCGGTGGATTTTTGCGTATCGACCTCGCTGAAATGGCTCTGCGGGACGCCGGGCGCGGGGATTGTGCAGATGAACGGGGATTTGATCGCCGAGACGACGCCGGAGCTGCGCGGCTGGTTCAGTCAGGAAAATCCCTTTGCCTGGGATCTGGACGGGTTTGCCTATGCGCCCGATGCGCGGCGGTTTGATCATGGGACGCCATCGGTGATGGCCTGTGTAGGCTCGGTGCCCGCATTGCGCTGGCACGCAGGCGCGGAAGGGGTCGTGGCGCATAACCGCAGGCTGACCGCGCAGATTATCGCGCAGGCGCAGGCAGCGGGAATGACGCTGGCCTCCCCGCTGGCGGCGGAGGCGCGGGGCGGATCCGTTATGCTGCGGCTTGGGGGCGAGGTGGATGCGCCAGCCTTGGTGGATCGGCTGCGCACCCACGAGATCTATACCGACGCGCGCGGCCAGATTTTGCGCCTATCGCCGGGGATCGTGACGGAATTGCCGGATGTTGAGCGGCTTTTCGAGGTGCTTGGCTAGCGACCGGGGATCGGAATTTTTCAAAAATTCCGGCCGATTTCTTTGAAAGAAATCGTTACCTCCAGCAGATCAAAGCGCGTTGAAAAAGCGTTGCATGCGGTCCATCGCATCGCTCAACGTTTCCATATCTGCGGCGCCGAAACAGACCCGCAGATGTCCTTCGCCCGGCGCCCCATAAAAACTGCCTGCCTCGACAACGACACCCGCCTCGTCCATCAGCCGGATGGCGCAGTCCTGCGCGCTGAGCCCTGTCGCGGAAATGTCCGGAAAGGCATAGATCGCGCCCTCGACCGGGGCGCAGTGCAGCCCCGGCATCTGGTTCAGCCGCCCGACCACCAGATCACGTCGCGCCGCATCGCGGGCGACCATCCCCGCAAGGACATCGGCAGGCCCCTGCAGGGCAGCGAGGGCGCCGTGTTGGATGAAGGTGTTGACGTGGGTCACCTCGCTGGTGGTGATCTTTGCCAGCGCCGGGATCAGGGACGCATCTGCGGCGATCCAGCCCAGCCTCCAGCCGTCCATCGCGAAGGCTTTGGTAAACGCACCCATTGTGATCGTGCGGTTCTTCATCCCCGGCAGGGAGGCAATCGGGATGTGGGTCGCGCCATCGTAGGTAATATCGGCATAGACCTCGTCGCTGAATATCATCAGATCATGCGCGATAGCCAGATCCGCGAGGTCCTGCAGCTCTGCCCGCGTATAAACGCGGCCCGTCGGGTTGCAGGGGTTCACCAGCGCGATCGCCTTGGTGCGATCGGTGAGATGGGGCGCGATCAGATCTGCGTTCAGGGCAAAGCCATTCGCGGCGTCGAGCGGAGCGATGACCACCCGCCCGCCTGCAAGCTCTACCTTGCCGATGTGCTGCGGGTAGTAGGGAGCGAGCAGGATCACCTCGTCCCCCGCATCGACAAAGGCCATGAAGGCGGCAAAGCTCGCATGCGTCAGCCCGTTGGTCACGATGATCTCGTCCGCGTGCATTGGCATCGGCATGCGGGTAGCGAGGGCGGCCCGCAGATCGGCGTTGCCTGCGAGGTCCGAATAATGCACGTCACCCGCTTGCAGGGCGGCCACGGTCGCGTCCTTGATATGTTGCGGCGTATCCTCGGCAGGCATGCCAAGCTCAAGGTGGATCAACCCCTCGCGCCCCAGCGCGCGGGCGAACATACCAAAATCCTTGGGCGCGCTATCGGTGATGCGGCGAGCGGGGCGGGGAGGCATGGCGGCTCCGTTTCGGTTGTGCCTGCGGGCGATTGGGGGTTCAGTGGCGATGAGAGAGCAAGCAAGGGGCAAGTGCAATGACGAAGATCGCGGTTGTAACGGGAGCGGCCGGTGGCATGGGCCGCGCCATCGTGGCGCGGCTGCTGGCGGACGGGATGCAGGTCGTCGGTCTGGATGTGGATGCGCAAGGGTTGGCGGATTTGTCGGCAGAGCCGGGCTTCACCGGGTTGCAGACCGATCTGACGGACCCCGACGCAATTGCCGACGCGTTTGCCCGGATCGCTGATTTGCATGGGGGCGTCGACGCGCTGGTCAACAATGCGGGCACCTGCTTCATGTCTGAATTCCCTAACATCCCCGTGGCGGAATTCGAGCGGCAGATGGCGCTTAATTTCTCCGGTGCGTTCCACTGCTGTCAGGCGGCGATCAAGCTGATGGAGAGACGCGAGGGCGTGCGCAAGATCGTGAACATCTCGTCGAACGGCGCGTATAATTTCGACGCGTTCGATCCGCCGCACTACCGCGCAAGCAAAGCCGCGCTTGATACGCTGACAAAAGATCTGGCGCGGCGCTATGCGACCGACAAGATTGCGGTAAACTCCATCGCGCCGGCAATGACCGAAACGCCGCTGTTCGGCGTGGTCAGTGAAGAGGTGCTGGCAAAGGCTATCGCGCAGATGCCCCACGGGCGTGCGATGCAACCGGCCGAGATTGCCGCTTGGGTCGGCTTTCTGATTGGACCCGCCGGTGATGTGTCGAGCGGGAACGTGATCATTCTCAATCAGGGTCGCGACGTGCGCTGACCCCCGCGTGGCGATTTTGCCTTTGCTGTGCGACGCCGTCCGAGGCGACGCACCTTAGCTACGGTCGGGGCTTTGCGCGACGCGGCTTTGTGCGGTCCAGTTCATCGCCGATGGGGATATGCTCATCGGTGTCGCCGGGAGGCAGCTTGAACGGTCCCCCTTCCCAGTCGCCGGTTTTCCAGGCCTCTTTCGCCTCTTCGATGCGGTCCTTCGAGGATGAGACGAAATTCCACCAAATATAGCGATCCTCGTTCATCGTGGCGCCCCCCAGCAGCATCAGGCGCGCGCCTTGCGCACCCGCTGTGGCGGTGATGCGATCACCGGGGCGAAAGATCATCATGCGGCCTTTTTCATGGGTCTGGCCCGCGACGTCGATGCTGCCTTCGGTGACGTAGATGCCGCGATCTTCGTGGTTGTCGGGCAGAGGAAAGGACGCACTTGGGGCGAGGGTGACGTCGAGATAGAAGGTTTCTGACTGGGTGGTGACGGGGCTTGTCTCCCCGTAGGCGTCGCCGAGGATCAGTCGCGCCTCGACGCCTGTATCCGTGATCACGGGCAGGGCGGCTTCCTTGTGGTGCTCGAAGTCGGGGCCATTTCCTCGGCGTGCTCGGGCAGGGCGATCCAGGTCTGGATACCAAAAAGGCTGTGCCGGGTGGCGCGGGTATCGGGAGAGGTCCGCTCCGAATGGGTGACGCCGCGGCCGGCGGTCATCCAGTTGACCTCACCGGGATAGATCATCTGGTGCGTGCCTAGGCTGTCGCGATGCTCGAATTCGCCTTGGTAAAGATAGGTGACGGTGCCCAGCCCGATGTGCGGATGGGGGCGCACGTCGATACCGCCGTCGGTGATGAACTCGGCCGGGCCCATCTGGTCGAAAAAGATGAACGGCCCGACCATCTGCCGCTCGGGCGCAGGCAGCGCGCGGCGCACCTCGAACCCGCCCAGATCGCGAGCGCGCGGGATGATCAGGGTTTCGAGCGCGTCAGCACCGGCGTCTGGGCATTCGGGGGTATGGGTGGGGTTCCAGCTCATATGGGGGCCTCCTGCAATGGAGAGGAGGATACCACGGGAAGGCCAGAGCGGAAGGGGCTGTTGTGCACAAGGCCTGTGCGGGGAAGCGGAATTTTTCGAAAATTCCGGTCCGAATTTTTCGAAAAATTCGATTAGTCGAACGTCCGTGGTGCTTTTCTCAGGGTGGGCCACTCTTCGGGGGAGTGTCCATAGATCACCCGTGCGCCCTGTTCCCGTGCCAGCGTCATGAGCCGCGCGCCGTGGTGGATTGCCAGCGGCACGTCCCAAGAGCCTGCAAACCCCTCGTCAATCTCCGAGGCGCGGCTGATGGCGTCCGACGTGAAGATCAGCGCGCCGGTCTGTGGGAGATCAAGCGCGAATGCGAGCTGTCCGGGCGCGTGACCGGGACAGAGCAGCACATCGAAGCCCGGTGCGATGCGCGTATCCTGCACGATCTCGATATACTCGGCCTCGGGCCATGCCATCGGCTGGCCGCCAGTCCAATAAAGTGGGCGGGGAAGGGCGCGCTCTGCCGCAGCGATCAGGATCGGTACGCCGGGAAAGCCGCCCATTTCGCCCAGATGATCAATGTGCGTATGGCTCTGGATCATCAGGGTAATGTCATTGCGGGCAAGACCCAGCAACGCCAGCTGCGCATCCACGCTGTTGGCGGGCGTCAGCGACAGCACACGGCCAAAGCTGCCCAGCCCATCCTCACGCGTCGCCGCCTCGGAGTCGGCGATGTATTTGGGCGGAAAGCCCGTGTCGATCAGCACATGCTCGCCTGCGTCGGTGCTGACCAGTGCGCCACAGATACCGATGGTGCGGGGCCCGCTATGCACCTCGAACAGCCCGTAATCGAGGATCGCGAAGGATACCGGTTTGCCCTTGAGAAGCGTTTGCTCTTTCATGCGGTGAGCATCGGGAGCGCACCATGAAAGTCAAGATCCACACCTTGTTTCAATACCTGCTGGAAACGGTCGACGCGGCGCCGGAGGCCATCGTTGGCTTCTCTCTGGCCGAGCCGCCAAAGCTTGGTGATTTTCTGGACGATCTGGATCCCGACATGGCACTGGATTGGAACAACCGTGATTTCAGCGGTTTGCCGGAGCTGAAGGCGCATGTGCTGGGGCAGGCGGGGCTTTCGCTCGATCCGTCGGACGTACTTATCACCGCGGGGGCGGCGGAGGCGAATTATCTCGTCCTGATGCAGCTGCTTCATCCGGGCGATGACATTGTGATTGAAACTCCCGGCTGGCCACAGGCAGAGGTGATCGCCAAGGCCAAGGGCGTCAAGATCACCCGTGTGGAGCGCCGCGAGGCCGATGCGTGGGCGCTTCCGCTGGACGCGCTACGCGATGCCGTGACGGAGCGGACCAAGCTGATCTTTCTCACCAACCCCAACAACCCGACCGGCAATCTGATGGACCGCGCCACCCTCGAAGAAGTCGTGCAGATTGCTGACCGGGTCGGCGCGTGGCTGCTGGTCGATGAGGTCTACGCCGGGTTGGAATGGGCGGCGCCGCGCGCGCCAAGCGTCGCCGGGATGTACGCGCGCGGCATCACCACGGGATCGGTGAGCAAGGCGTTGGGGCTGCAAGGGTTGCGCACCGGCTGGATTATCTGCCGCGATGCGGGCCTCATGCGTGACGCGGTGATCCTGCGCGAAAATGCCTCTGAAATCATGAATATCATGGGAGAGGTCATTGCC
Organism: Sulfitobacter albidus; assembly: GCF_018200035.1. Classification (NCBI taxonomy): domain Bacteria; kingdom Pseudomonadati; phylum Pseudomonadota; class Alphaproteobacteria; order Rhodobacterales; family Roseobacteraceae; genus Sulfitobacter; species Sulfitobacter albidus. Next base: position 47,361 of record NZ_CP073582.1, read on the forward strand.
GAAATCGCCCTGCGCCCCGACCGCTACACCCCCGCGCTGGACAAGGCGCGGCGCGAGGGGCGTGCAAACCTGCGCCATCTTGATGCGTGGGTGCACGCGCAAGAGGGCTTGAGCTGGGTCGCGCCACAGGCCGGGCTGATCGGACTGGGCCGATTGCCCGAGGGGATCGACAGCGATGCCTTTGCGCGGTTTCTGCTGGGCGATCCTTATCGAACCTTTGCGCTACCGGGGTCGAGTTACGATCAGCCCGGACATATTCGGTTGGGCGTAGGCGGGGGCGCATCGGTGAACCTCGATCACGGGCTGGACCGGCTGGGGCGAGCGCTGCGCGATTATAACGGGTAGGTATCGCAAAAGGGATAGACAGGAGTGTCCATTGCTGGTCAGAGTATTGGACACTACTGTTCAATTGCGCCAAGACCCAAGGAGTCCCGCCATGAAATCGCACTACCGTGTTGTCGTGATCGGGGGCGGCGTTGTCGGCACCTCTGTGCTGTACCATCTGGCCAAGGGCGGGTGGACCGACGTCTGCCTGATCGAACGCTCCATCCTGACGGCGGGCAGCAGCTGGCACGCGGCGGGGGGCATCCATGCGCTGAACGCCGATCCCAATATCGCACAGCTACAGGCCTATACCATCGACCTGCTGAGCGAGATCGAGGAAGAGAGCGGTCAGAACATCGGCCTGCACATGACCGGCGGTCTGACGATGGCGGGCACGCCGGATCGCTGGGAATGGCTGCAATCGGCCTACCGCACGTTCCAATCCATCGGGATCGAGGATTGCCGTCTGGTCACGGTCGAAGAGGCTGTCGCGCTAAACCCGATCATGTCGGGCGACGGTCTGTTGGGCGGCATGTGGGCCGACCGGGAGGGGTATATCGACACAACCGGTACGGTCCACGCTTACGCGGGTGCGGCCAAGAAACGCGGCGCGGAGGTGATCGAGCATAACCGCGTGCTGGAGTTGAACCAGACCCTTGAGGGCTGGGAGGTCGTGACCGAAAAGGGCACCGTGACCTGTGAGCATGTCGTCAACGCGGCGGGGCTGTGGGCCAAGCAGGTCGGCCGCATGGCAGGGATCGAACTCCCCGTGAGCCCGCTCAACCATCACTACCTCATCTCCGACACGATCCCGGCGCTGGAAAAGCTGGATTTCGAAGTGCCGATGACCGTGGATCTCGAAGGGTTCACCTACCTGCGGCAGGACCAGAAGGGCGTGCTTCTGGGCATTTACGAGGTCGATCACCAGCACTGGATGATGGACGGCGCGCCCTGGGAATACGGGTTCGAGCTGCAACAGGAAGACCCCGACCGGATCGAGCATGAGCTGACGCTGGGCTTTAACCGCTATCCCGCCTTGCAGGACGTGGGCGTCAAGACATGGGTGAACGGTGCCTTCACCTTTTCGCCCGATGGCAATCCGCTGGTGGGGCCGGTGCCGGGCAAGCGCGGCTATTGGTCGGCCTGCGCGGTGATGGCCGGGTTCCTGCAAGGGGGCGGCGTGGGCAAATCGCTCGCCGAATGGATGATCCACGGGGAGCCTGAGGCGGATGTCTACGGCATGGATGTGGCGCGCTACGGCATCTGGGCGGAGAACAAGCAGTACATCAAGGAAACCACCGGGCAGTTTTACTCGCGCCGGTTTGTGATGACCTATCCGAATGAGCAACTCCCCGCAGGGCGCCCGCTCAAAACCGCGCCCGCCTATGCGGACATGACCGCCAAGGGCTGTCAGTGGGCGCAAAGCTGGGATCTGGAAGTACCACTGTATTTTGCGCCCGAGGGGTTTGCGGAGACACCCTCGCTCAAACGCTCCAACGCGTTTGATATCGTGGCGCGCGAATGCAAGGCGGTGCGCGAGGGTGTGGGGCTGTTGGACATCACGGGCTTCTCGCGGTTCGAGATTTCGGGCGAGGGGGCTGAGGAGTGGCTGCGATCGATCCTCGCGACCAAGCTGCCAAAACCGGGACGCGCGCGATTGGCTGTGATGCTGGGAGAGGACGCGCGGCTCAAGGGCGATTTGACGCTGTTCAACTGGGGGGACGGGACGTGGTGGCTGATGGGCAGCTATTACCTGCGCCGCTGGCACATGCGCTGGTTCGAGGATCACATGGGCGACGGTGTGAGCGTCCGCGATCTGGGGGAGGAGATGGCGGGGTTCTCCCTCTCCGGTCCCAAATCGCGCGCGGTGATGGAGCGGCTGAACGCGGATGCGGCGACGCTGCCCTTCATGGGATGCGCGGATTTCGACATCGGCCTGATGCGCTGCCGCGTCGGGCGGCTGAGCGTCACGGGCGAGCTGGGGTACGAAATCCATTGCCGCATGGGCGATCACGCGATGTTGCGGCGCGCCCTGCTGGCGGCGGGGGCGGATGACGCGATCATCGAGTTCGGGTTCAACGCGCTGCTGAGCCTGCGGCTGGAAAAAAGCTTTGGCATCTGGTCGGCGGAATTCACCCAAGGCTACACCGCGGGCATGACCGCGATGGACCGCTGGATCGATTGGGACCGCGAAGGCTTTACCGGGCGCGACGCGGCGCTGGCTGAGCGGGACGGTAACGGCCCCGCGCGCGTGCAAGTCACGCTGGAGGTCGACGCCGACGGTGCCGACGCCAGCGGGTACGAGCCGATCTGGGCGGAAGGGCAAAAGGTCGGCTTTGTCACCTCGGGCGGCTACGGGCATACCATAGGCAAATCGCTGGCAATGGCACTGGTCGATGCCGATCACGCGGGCGAGGGCACTGATCTGCGCGTGCATGTGGTGGGGGTCGAGCGGGCCGCAAAGGTCATCGCGCCCTCGCCTTACGACCCCGACGGCACGGCGATGCGGGCGTGAGCCGCCGCCGGGGCAGGGGCGCCGGGCCACCGCCCAGCCGCGCGGTGGATTACCACAATCTGCGCAACCCCTTCCCGCCGATGGCCGTGTTCCCCGAGGATCGTATCGCGGCAATGCACGACACCGCGCTGCGCACCCTCGAAGAATTGGGGATGCGCGTGCTGCTGCGCGAGGCGGTCGAGATTTTTCGCCGTGCGGGAGCGCGCGTGGTGGAGGACATGGTTTTCATCGGGCGCGACATGGTCGCTGCAGCGATTGCCACGGCGCCCACCTCGATCACCGGGCGGGCCGGGCGGCGGGCCAAGGACGTGACGCTGGAACTGGGCAGTCTGGTCTTTCAACCGGGTGCGGGGGCACCCCATGCGACCGATCTCAAACGCGGGCGGCGGCCCGGTTCGGCGCGCGATTACCGCGAATACACGACCCTCGCCCATCACTTTGATGTTTTCCAGATGATGAGCCCCTCGGTTGAGCCGCAGGATGTACCCCCGCATCTGCGCCACTATTTCACCACCGAGGCGCAGCTGACGCTGACCGACAAGTTCCCCTTTATCTTTGCGCGCGGCACGCCGCAGGTGACCGAATGTTTCGAGATGATGCGCGATTTTCGCGGGGTGTCGGACGCGGAATTCGCCGCCCACCCCCACACTTATACGATAATCAACACCAATAGCCCGCGCACGCTGGATGTCCCCATGGCGCAGGGGTTGATCGATTTTGCCAAGGCGGGTCAGCTGAGCATCGTCACGCCCTTTACGCTGATGGGGGCGATGGCGCCGATCACGGTGGCTGGTGCGATTACGCTGAGCCACGCAGAGGCGCTTGCCGCGATCACCCTGACGCAGCTAACACGCCCCGGCGCGCCGGTCTGCTACGGCACGTTCACCTCGAACGTCGATATGAAATCGGGCGCGCCCGCCTTCGGCACGCCGGGGCATTTTCAGGCATCGCTGGCGGCGGGGCAATTGGCGCGGCACATCGGGCTTCCGTGGCGCTCGGCGGCGGGCTCGGCATCGAACCTCAACGATGTGCAGGCGGCCAATGAAAACCAGATGGGCCTGTGGGGTTGTCTGATGGCAGGGGCCACGGTGGTGATCCATTCGGCGGGCTGGCTGGAAGGGGGGCTGAGCGTATCGTACGAAAAGATCGTCACCGATTGCGAAGTGCTCAACATGGTGGCCGAGCTCTGCGCGGGCGCGCAGGCGGGGGAGGATGAGATCGGGTATGACAGCGCGCTCAGCGCGGTTGACCCTTCGGGCCATTTCTTTGCCGCGCCGCAGACGATGGACCGTTACAACACCGAGTTTTACGAGCCTATCGTGCATGACTACGCCAATTTCGGCACCTGGACCGAGCGTGGCGCGCGCGATGCCAGCGCGCGGGCCACGGATGTGTGGCAGGCAATCCTGGATGCCGATGTGCGCCCGGCAGTCGATCACGCCCGCCTCGGCGCGCTGCACGACTACATCGCACGCCGAACAGAGGCGGGCGGCGCCCCGCCGGAAAGCTGACAGATGACGCGCCGCGACACCCCCCTGCTGCACCGCGACGACCCCGCGCGCGCCGCGCTGACCGGTCACGTCAAAGTCACCCGTGAGGATTGGCTCAACCACGCGCGCGACGCGCTGGTGACCGGCGGCGCGGGGGAGGTCAAGATCCTCGGCCTCGCCCGGCAAATGGGTGTTTCAAGATCCAGTTTCTACGGCTATTTCCGCGATCGCAGTGATCTGCTGGACGCGCTTTTGACCGAATGGGAAGCGCGCAATTCAGCGCAGATCATCGCCCACTGCCGCCTGCCTGCCGCGTCGATCACCGAAGGGTGCTGCAACTTCTTTCGCTGTTTTGTGGATGATGCGAAGTTCGATCGAGGTCTCGATTTCGCCGTGCGCGAATGGGCGCGCAGGGACAGGGGCTTGCGGCTGCGGGTCGATGCCGCCGATACTGCGCGGCTGGCAGCGGTCGAGGCAATGTTTCTTGCGCATGGTTATGCGCCCGCAGACGCGGATGCGCGGGCGCGGATCCTCTACTTCATGCAGCTCGGCTATCACGCGTTGGAGGTTTTCGAGCCAATGCCGCTGCGCCTGTCACGGGTTGGTTCCTACATCATGGGCTTTACCGGGATGCCGCCGGAACCGTTTGCGCTGTCGGCATTCATCGCCGAGGTCGAGGCGATGGGCGCCCCATAGACCACCCGATGCGAAAGCCACGGGAATCGCATGATCTGTTGACAGGCGCGGGATGACGGCCCTACGCTCCTTTAATTAACATGTTAAGGATGTGATATGCCGCATTTCCAGATCGACTATTCCGCCAACCTCGATGGGGTCGTGGATATGGTGGTGCTGTGCGAGGCGATCCGCGCGCGGGCGGCAAAAATCGAGACCTTCCCGCTGGCCGGGATCCGCGTGCATGCCACGCGCGTCAATCACTATGCCATTGCCGACGGGAATCCCGATCACGGCTTTATCGATCTGAGCGTGCGTCTGAGGGCGGGCCGGGAGGAGGCGGTCAAGCGCGACGCGCTCAGGGCAGTCTTTGCCACGATGACAGATTTCCTGACGCCCGTGATGAGGACAAGGTCGATCGCGCTTTCGGCAGAGATGCGCGATATCGATCCTGCGCTGTCCGAAAAAACCGGCACCATCCGAGATCATCTGGAGACACCGACATGAGCACGCTTGACGACAACATCAAGAAACTCGACGGGCATCTGTCGCGGTTCTGCGAGGGCGGCATTTCAAACAGAATTGCAGGTCAGGATTCCCCCGGCGCGGGCGGCGTTTTCCAGACACGGTCGCCGGTTGATGCTTCCATTATCTGCGATGTTGCGTGGGGGACCGCCGCCGATATCGACGCCGCAGCAGATGCGGCGCATGCGGCGTTCGGCGACTGGCGCGACATGCCCGCGACCATGCGGCGCGCAATCCTGATCCGTATCGCCGAAGGGATCGAGGCGCGTGCCGAAGAGATCGCCCTGTGCGAGTGCTGGGATACCGGGCAGGCGCTGAAATTCATGTCCAAGGCCGCGCTGCGCGGCGCGGAGAACTTTCGCTATTTTGCCGATCAGGTGGTGCAGGCTCGCGACGGGCAGCACCTGAAATCGCCCACACTGATGAACATCACCACCCGTGTGCCCATCGGACCTGTCGGGGTGATTACACCCTGGAACACGCCGTTCATGCTCTCGACCTGGAAAATCGCGCCGGCGCTCGCGGCCGGCTGTACGGTGGTGCACAAACCCGCCGAAGCCTCGCCTCTGACCGCGCGCCTGCTGGTTGAGATTGCCGAGGAAGCCGGGCTGCCACCCGGTGTGCTCAATACCGTGAACGGGTTTGGCGAAGAGGCAGGCGCCGCGCTCTGTGCGCACCCAAAAATCAAGGCGATCGCCTTTGTCGGAGAGAGCCGAACCGGCAGCCAGATTACCAGACAGGGCGCCGATACTCTCAAACGCAATCACCTCGAACTGGGCGGCAAAAATCCAGTGATCGTTTTTGAGGACGCCGATCTGGATCGCGCGCTCGATGCGGTGATCTTCATGATCTATTCGATAAACGGGGAGCGGTGCACCTCCTCGTCCCGCCTGTTGATACACGAGAGCATCCGCGAGGCATTCGAGGCGAAGCTGATCGCGCGTGTCAACAATATCCGGGTCGGTCACCCGCTGGATCCCGCCACCGAAATCGGTCCGCTCATCAGCCAGGAACATTTCGACAAGGTCACCGGATATTTCGACATTGCAAGGGCCGAGGGCGCGACCATTGCCGCGGGAGGCGAGGCCCTGGGCGACGCGGGCTATTTCGTGCGACCAACCCTCTTCACCCACGCGACCAATGACATGGCCATCGCGCAGGAAGAAATCTTTGGCCCTGTGCTGACGTCGATCCCCTTCGCCGATGAGGAAGAGGCGTTGCGCATCGCCAACGACATCCCCTACGGTCTGACGGGCTATGTCTGGACAAATGACCTCACGCGCGCGCTGCGTGTGACCGATCGGCTGGAAGCGGGGATGATCTGGGTGAACTCCGAAAACGTGCGCCATTTGCCGACCCCGTTTGGCGGGGTCAAGGCGTCGGGTATCGGGCGGGACGGCGGCGATTGGTCTTTTGATTTCTACATGGAGCAAAAGCACGTGGGCTTTGCCACCGGCGCGCATAAGATAACCAGATTGGGAGCCCCCTGATGCCCGTACCAGCGCCCAACCTCTACCCCGACTTCAACGTCATCCGGCTGAGCCATGTCTGTCTGAATGTCACTGATCTGGAGGTTTCGCGGAAGTTCTACACCGAAACTCTTGGCATGCAGATCACCGATGAGGATGCGACACATATCTATCTGCGCGCACTTGAGGAACGCGGTCATCACTGTGTGATCCTGCAAAAGTCCGACCAGCCCGGCACGGTCGAGGTCTTGGGGTTCAAGACCTTTGATGAGCCGGATCTGGACCGTGCGGAGGCGTATTTTGCCGCCAAGGGACGCCCTACGCAGTGGGTTGAGCGGCCGTTTCAGGGCCGCACACTGTTGACCTGCGATCCGATGGGTATCCCTTTGGAATTCTACCATCACATGGACCGGCTGCCGCCGATTCACCAGCAATACGCGCTTTACCGGGGTGTCAAACCGCTCCGGATCGATCATTTCAACTGCTTCAGCCCGGACGTCGATGCGTCGGTCGCTTTCTATTCCGATTTCGGATTTCGCGTGACGGAATACACTGAGGATGCACAGAGCGGGCGGTTGTGGGCTGCGTGGATGCACCGCAAGGGCGGTGTGCATGATATGGCGTTTACAAGCGGCATCGGGCCGCGCCTGCATCACGTGGCGTTCTGGGTGCCCACACCCCTCAACATCATTGATCTTCTCGATTTGATGGCGACGACAGGCTATGTCGCCAATATCGAACGGGGGCCGGGGCGGCATGGGATCTCGAATGCCTTTTTTCTCTATATCCTCGATCCCGATGGCCACCGGATTGAAATCTATTGCTCGGACTATCAGACCGTCGATCCCGATCTTGAGCCGATCAAATGGGATCTGACCGATCCCCAGCGCCAGACCCTCTGGGGCGCAGCCGCGCCCGAGAGCTGGTTCAAGAACGGCAGCCCCTTTGTCGGTGTCGAAACACGCGCGCCCCAGATCACCGCAAGCCCGATCATCGCCCCGTAGGAGCCATATATGGACTGGGATGACTTTTCCCTGTGGAGCAAGCGCATCGCCGATTGGGGCGCGCAGTACCACAAGACCTTGCGCCAACGCCCGGTGCGCGCACAGACGGTGCCGGGTGCCATCGCCGCTCAGCTGCCCGGCGGCCCGCCGGTGAAGCCCGAACCAATGGCCGATATCCTGAGCGATTTCGAGGACATCGTCATGCCCGGCATGACCCATTGGCAGCATCCGCGCTTCTTTGCGTATTTTCCGGCCAATGCCGCCCCTCCGTCGATGCTGGCCGAACAGCTGGTCAACACGGTCGCGGCGCAATGCATGCTGTGGCAGACCTCTCCGGCGGCGACCGAGGTCGAGGGTCTGATGATCGACTGGATGCGGCAGGCGCTGGGGCTCGACGCGGGATTTACCGGTGTGATCCAGGACAGCGCGTCTTCGGCCACTCTCTCGGCGGTGCTGACGATGCGCGAACGGGCGACCGGTTATACCGGGAACCGTGCGGGACTGTCGGGTAAGGGGCATCTGCGGATCTATTGCTCGGATCAGGTACATTCCTCGATTGACCGTGCGGCATGGGTCGCGGGTATCGGGCAGGACAATCTGGTCAAGATTGCGGGTACCGGACCGCGCTACGCGATGGATGCGGGTGCGCTGGATCGGGCGATCCGCGCGGATCTTGACGCGGGCCACACCCCGGCGGGGCTGATTGCGATTACCGGGGGCACCGGAGTGGGTGCGTGTGACGATCTTGCCGCGGTGCTGCGCGTGGCCCTCGCGCACGGGCTCTATACCCATCTGGATGCCGCCTGGGCTGGATCAGCGATGATCTGCCCCGAAATCCGTGCGAAATTCTGGCGTGGTGTGGACGGTTTCGACAGCATCGTGTTCAACCCGCACAAATGGCTTGGCGCGCAATTCGATTGCTCGATCCAGTTCCTGCGCGACGCTGCCCCGCAGCTCAACACGCTCAAGATCGAGCCGGAGTACCTCAAGACGTCGGGCGATGTGGTCACCAACTATTCGGAATGGACAATCCCGCTTGGCCGCCGGTTTCGCGCGCTCAAACTGTGGTTCCTGATCCGCGCCTACGGGCTGGAGGGGCTGCAAGCCCGCATTCGGAACCATATCAACTGGGCCGAAGAACTGTGCGAAAAACTGCGCGCCCTGCCGGGATTCGAAATCACGAGCGAGCCGATTTTCAGCCTGTTCAGCTTCAGGTGTCCGGGGGATGACGCGATGCAGCAACGGCTGGTGGACGCGATCAACGATGACGGGCGCATCTATCTGACCCAAGGCGCGCTTGCCGGTCGGCGCATCATTCGGGTGCAGGTCGGTCAGTTCGACTGTACCCGCGAAGACGTGATGATGGTCAAGACGGTCGTGCGCGACATATGGGAGAAGGTGCAATGAAATTTGCGAGCTACACAAGCAACGGTGAGCGCCACTACGGCGCGGTGACCGACACCGGCATGATTGCGCTGCGACAGGACCATCCGCAGTGGTCAACGCTCTTCGAGGCCGTATGCGCGGGCGGGCTGGGGACACTGGCGCAATCTGCGCAGAGTCGTGCTGTCACGCACACCGATTTCAGCTATGACATGGTGCTGCCAGACGCGCGGCGCATTCTTTGTGTCGGTGTGAATTTCCCCGACCGCAACGCCGAATACAAGGACGGCAGCGCGCAGCCCAAATACATGTCGCTCTTTCCCCGCTTTGCCTCGGGCTTTACCGGCCATGACCGGCCCCTGATCCGCCCGCCCGAAAGTGACCAGCTTGACTACGAGGGGGAGGTTGCCATCGTGATCGGCAAAGGTGGACGGCGCATCGCGCAGGCCGATGCCTACGACCACATCGCGGCGCTGACCCTGTGCAACGAAGGTACGATCCGCGATTGGGTGCGCCACGCAAAATTCAACGTCACACAGGGCAAGAACTGGGATCGTTCCGGCGCGATGGGCCCTTGGCTGGTGCCATTCACCGATGCCGCGCAGCTTGATGACGCGCGCATCATCACCCGCGTGAACGGCGAGGTCCGGCAGGACGATCTGCTGAGCCGCATGATGCATCCCATCCGGCGCGAGATCGAATATATCTCAACCTTCATGACGCTGGCGCCGGGGGATATCATCGTGACCGGCACCCCCACCGGATCAGGTGCGCGGCTGGACCCCCCGCAATTCCTCAAACCCGGCGACACGGTCGAGGTTGAGGTGGCGGGTATCGGTATCCTGCGCAATACCGTCGAGGATGAGGGATGACGCCCGTCGATCACGAACGCGCAGCCGCTGATTTGCTTGAGGCAGAAGCGACCGGCACACAGATCGGGTTGCTGAGCTTGCGCCATCCGGAGATGACGATGGATGACGCCTATGCCATTCAGAATGCTCTCTACCGGGCCAAGCTGGCACAGGGGCGTCGCGTCGTTGGCTGGAAAATCGGACTGACGTCCAAGGCGATGCAGGCCGCCCTGGGTATCGACATCCCGATAGCGGGATTCTGTTTGACGACATGGCTTTCGAGAATGGCGCAACCGTTCCACAGGGCCGGTTTATTCAGCCGCGTATCGAGGCGGAGATCGCGTTCGTCATGAAGGGCGAGGTCGGCGGCACAGATGTGACCCGGTCCCAGATCCTTGCGGCGACCGATTGCGTCGTCCCCGCGATCGAGATTCTCGATACACGGGTCGTGCGGGCGGACCCCGCCACCGGACAGACGCGCCGGATCTTTGACACCATCAGCGACAACGCCGCCAACGCGGGTTTTGTGCTGGGTCGCGCGCGGCACGGGGTACATGATGTCGACCTCCGGCGCGTCGGGGTCATCACCCACCGCAACGGTGAGGTTGAGGAAACCGGGCTGGGTGCCGGGGTGTTGGACGATCCCGTGCAAAGTGTCGTCTGGCTTGCCCGCCGGATGGCGCAATACGGCCAATCCATCGCACCGGGACAGGTGATCCTGTCGGGCAGCTTTATCCGGCCCATCGAATGCCCGCGCGGGAGCGAGATACGTGCGGATTTCGGCGACTTCGGGCAGGTCGATATCGCCTTTGCCTGAAAGCCTTGCGGTGAGGCACCTTCCGGCTCCCGTGCAAGGGTCGTGGCGAAATTCTGCTTGGGGCTTGGCGACGGACTGCCACGAGATGTGGCCGTTGCGCATATTCCCGATCCACTGGAACCGGACGGTGGCGTATCCTCATCGCAGGCTCGGGAGGAGTCGATTTTCATCGCGAAACGGGCAGAAGCCCGATCTGGGAGGATAAGATGTTTGAAGGTATCTGTCGTGGGCCGCGTGGCCTGCTAGGCACGGCTGTCATTGTTGCGCTGGGTCTGGGCGCGCCCGCGTTGGCGCAAGAGCAGCTGTCGATCGCGACCGGTGGCACCGGCGGGACGTACTACCCTGTCGGCGGCGGTCTGGCAGAGGTGTTCAACAATCACGTCGAGGGGTATTCGGCCACCGCAGAGGTGACCGGTGCATCGGTCGAGAACATGGGTCTGATCGCCACCGGCGACGCAGACCTTGCCATCGCCCTGGCCGACACGGTCGCCCAGGCCTACACCGGCACGGGTAAATTCGAAGGCCAGCAGCTGGAGATGGTGCGCGGGTTGGCGTCGCTGTATGCCAACATGGTGCACATCGTGGCGCTCAAGAGCAGCGGCATCACGACGCTTGAGGATCTGCGCGGCAAACGCGTGTCGATCGGCGCGCCCGGATCCGGGACCGAAGTCAACACCGGTGCCATTCTCGAAGCGAACGGGATCACATATGACGACATCGATGAACAGCGTCTGAACTTCAATGAAACCGCCGATGCGCTGGCAAACGGCGATATCGACGCGGGCTTCTGGTCAGTCGGTGCGCCGACCTCGTCGATCCTTAACCTGGCGACAACGCAGGATATCGTCATCATCGAGCTGACGCAGGCCGAGCTTGACGCTGCGATGGCTGCGGATGAAACCTTTGCCGTAACCACCCTCCCCGGTGGCAGCTATACCGGTATCGATGCCGATATCGCGGTTCTGGGCATCCCCAACGTGCTGACGGTATCGTCGGAAATGTCGGACGATCTGGCCTACGCGCTGACCAAGGCGATGTTTGAAAATATTGCCGATGTTCAGGCCGTCCACCCCGCCGCCAACGAGACGACGATCGAATTCACGATGTCCGCGACACCGGTCCCGCTGCACGCTGGAGCATTGCGCTACTACGACGAAGTCGGTGCAACCGTGCCGGACGATCTGCGCGAATGATCCGTGCCTTTCGGGGAGGGCTGGTTGCCCTCCTCGTATCGGCCTTTGGCGCGTTGGCCGATGATCTTGTGGCAACCCGGGTGGCGGACGGTGCAGAACTTGCACGATTTTCCGTGCCCCAGGGCAGCGGTTGGTGTGTTTTGTGGCATCACTCCGTCAAGGGGTTCGAGGTTTCAGATTGTTACGAAAATCGTGCGGGCCGCATGGTTCTGGTCTGGTCTCACCTACCTGATTTTGCCGCCGGGCTGGATCATATCCCCGGACGCGGCATCCAGACCTCCGACGGTGCGGGCGGCTACTTCATTCGCAATATCAACGAGGCTGTCCCGGGTGACGCCTATATCCTGCGCCCGGGCCTTGGCCCTGTCGATCACCGGCTTCGGGTGGGTGCGCAAACAGTATCACTTTCGGCGATTGCCCCACGCGCGCGTGTGCGGATCGCCCTCGTAGGACAGGTGGAAAAATGACGTCACCGGTTGAAATCGAACGCCCCGAAGTATCCCAGCCAGCGCTTGTGCTGCGGGCGATTACCGTGATCGGAATCGCGCTTTCGCTGTTCCAGCTCTACACTGCAGGGGTACAGCCGCTGGGCCTGTTTTTCCAGCGGCCGATCCATCTCGGCTTTGTGCTGGTTCTATGTTTTCTGATTTATCCGGCGTTTGGTCGCCACCGTGCGCGCGGCGTTCTGGGGTGGGGCATCGACGGTACGTTGATCGCCCTGGGGGCGCTTGCGGGCGCATGGGTGCCGTTGAATATCGACACTATCGCCAATCAGGTTTTCCCGCGCGATATCGACGTGTGGATCGGGGTTGTAACCATCCTCGTGGTGCTTGAGGCCGCGCGCCGGGCGGTCGGCCTCGGCATGACGTTGATCGGCGCGTTCTTTGTTGTGTATGCCTTTGCGGGCAGTCGGGGTGAGCTGCCGTTTCTGGCAGACTGGATGCCGGGCATCATGAACCATCGCGGCTATTCGCTTGAGCGTCTGGCCAGCCAGATGACCCTTGGAGCCGAAGGGATCTTTGGCATCCCGCTGGGGGTTGCCGCGACATTCGTCTTCATCTTCGTGCTGTTCGGTGCCTTTCTCGAAGTCACAGGCGCGGGCAAGTTCTTTATCGATCTGGCCTATGCGGCGGCGGGCAAGCAGCGCGGCGGGCCTGCCAAGGCAGCGGTGATCGCGAGTGCGGGCATGGGCTCGATTTCCGGGTCTGCCATCGCCAATGTTGTCACGACCGGTGCCTTCACCATTCCGCTGATGAAAAAGCTCGGCTACCGCCCTGCGCAGGCGGGCGGGATCGAGGCCGCCGCCTCGACCGGGGGCCAGATCATGCCACCGCTCATGGGGGCAGGTGCCTTTTTGATGAGCGAATTCACGCAGGTGCCATATGTCGATATCGTGCTGGTTTCGATTTTCCCTGCGGTTCTGTATTTTGGTACGGTGTATCTGCTTGTGCATATTGCCGCCGTCAAACAGGGTATGACCGGACTGAGTGCCGAAGAACTGCCAAGCGTGCGCGCGGTCATGGCCGAAGGGTGGCATTTCCTGCTGCCGTTGGTGGCGCTGGTTGCGCTGCTGGTGGCGGGATATTCGCCGATGCGGGTTGGATTTTATGCGATCCTGTCGATCATTGCCGCCGCTTCCGCGCGCGCCATGTGGTGCTATGTCGCTGACGGTCCGACGGTGGCGGGGTTCGTTGCGATGTGTCGGCGCGGGGTGGCCCTGACGCTTGAGGCGCTTGACCTTGGCGCGCGCAATGCCGTCGCCGTCTCGGTGGCCTGCGCCGTTGCAGGCATCATTGTCGGCGTGGTTGGTCTGACCGGTCTGGGGCTGAAATTCTCGGCCATGATGATCGCCTTTTCGGGGGGCAATATCGTGCTGGCCCTCATCCTTGTCCTGCTGGCCAGCCTGGTGCTGGGCATGGGGCTGCCGGTCACGGCGGCCTATATTGTGCTGATCATTCTGGTGGGGCCGGCGCTGACCGAGCAGTTTGGCATTCCTTTGTTGATCGCACATCTGGTGGTTTTCTGGTATTCACAAGACAGTAACGTGACCCCGCCCGTCGCACTGGCAGGTTTTGCCGGCGCCGCCATTGCGGGTTCAAAACCGATGGAAACGAGCGTTCAGGCATGGAAATACGCCAAGGGGCTGTATCTGATCCCGCTGTTCATGGTGTTCAACGAGGAAATCATCCTCGGGGGGCCGGTTCCCATGGTGATCTGGAGCGGTGCGATTGCGATTCTTGGCCTCGTGGCCTTTGCTGCCGCACTCGAAGGATATCTGTGGGGGCCCATGCCGATCTGGATGCGGATCCTTTTGGTGCCGGGTGTCGTCGCATTGTTCTGGCCGGATCTGACGGTCGAGATCGCCGGGGCAATCCTCATCGGTGGTCTGCTTGCCTTGAACTGGGCGCAGGCGCGCGGGGCGCCGTCCACACCGGGTGCACAGAAGGCCTGAGGCGATGACGCTGGTGCGGTCCCTTGTGTTCGTTGCTTTGGCGGCGGCGCTTGCGTGGGGGGGCGCGCAGGGGGTCGTGATCAGCAGGGCGCAGACCGAGCTGGATCAGACCTTGCTTCTGACGACCCGCGCGGTCGAGACCGAGGTCGAGCGTCTGCGCGCTTTGCCGGATGTCGCGGCCGAAGACGTGCGCGTGCGTGATGCGCTCGCCGGGCAGGGCGCGCTTCAGGCGGCCAACCACTATCTTGAAACGGTTGCGGTGCACGCACAGGCGGGTGAGCTATTTTTGATCGATGCGCAGGGCGACACGATCGCATCGTCGAATTGGAACCGTCCGGGAAGTTTCGTTGGCCAGAACTATGCCTTCAGACCATATTTTCAGGATGCGATGGCGCAGGGAAAGGGGCAATTCTATGCCATCGGGGTCACGACGGGTGTGCCGGGCTACTTCCTGTCGACACGGATCGACGTTGGCGACGCGCGCGGCGTGTTGGTCGTAAAACTTGATCTCCGTCCAATCGAGGAAATCTGGCGCGTGGCCGAAGCGGACGTCGCGCTGGCGGATGAGAACGGTGTCGTGTTCCTCTCCGCGCGGCCCGATTGGCAATACCGCGCCCTGACGCATTTGCAGCCGGATCAACTGGCCCGGATCGAGGCCACGCGGGCCTATAGCGGCATCGTCCTTGCTGGGGCGGAGCCATTGGCGCAAGCGGCGCCAGACGGCGGAAGCGTCGGCGGCGATGGTTGGATTGCGCGCGTGGCAACGATGCCCAGCACTGGCTGGCAGGTGATCGCGGCACGCTCCACGGCGGGGCTGCAAGCGCTTTCCATCGGGGCGGCAATCCTGGCCGCTCTTGCAACGCTTGCGCTTGCCGCCGCGCTGAAGGCGTGGGATCAGCGCCGGCAGCTCGTTGCATTGCGCCTGCAACAGTCAGAAAAGCTTGAATCAATGGTCGTTGCCCGCACGGCCGACCTTGCCCGCGAAGTCGAGGCGCGTGCGCAGGTCGAAGTGGATCTGCGCGCAGCACAGGAAGCGTTGGTGCATACCGAGAAAATGGCCGCGCTTGGACGCATGTCCGCCGCGATTGTGCATGAAATAAGCCAGCCCCTTGCGGCCATGGAGGCGACGTTGTCGGCTGCAGAGCTGGGGCTGCGCGGGGACGACACCGCGACGGCCACGCGTTTGCACAAGGCCAAGGGGCTGATCCGCCGGATGCAGCGCACCACAAAACACCTCAAGAGCTTTGCGCGAAAGGACGGGGTAGAGCGATCGCTGATCGATCTGAGCGTGCCCGTGGTTTCCGCGCTTGAGCTCGTCGCCCCGCGCGCCCGCGATGTGGGCGTCATGCCCGTGTTCGAGGCTCCCGAAGGCAAAATCAAGGTGTTGGCGGGCACGATCAGGATCGAACAGGTGGTTGCCAATCTGTTGCTGAACGCGCTCGACGCGGTTGCGGATGTCTCCGGCGCCGCCATCACCGTGCGACTTGAAACCGAGGGTGGGCTGGCCTGCCTGAGCGTCGAAGACACCGGGAAAGGCATTGCGCAGAACGATCTGCCGCATGTGGCTGAACCCTTCTTTTCGACGAAGCTGACGGGCGAAAGCCTTGGCCTTGGCCTTGCGATCTGCAAGGCGATCCTCTCTGATTTCAACGGCACGCTCGATATCCGCTCGGCCCCGGGCAGCGGGACTCGGGTGAGTGTCACGATGCCGTTGGCCGTCGCGACCGGCGCAGAGGCGGCATGACCGGCAGTGTCTTCATCGTCGATGACGATGCCGATCACCTGTCGGCACTTGCTGATCTGGTCGAGACCTCCGGTTATACAGTTGAGACCTTTCAATCGGCGGCGGCGGCGCTGGACGCGATGGCCCTGCCGCCGGATCTGGTGATCAGCGACCTGCGGATGCCGGGGATGGACGGGATCGCGTTTCTCAAGGTCCTGCGGGAAAGAAGGATTAACGTCCCGGTGGTGCTTTTGACCGGCCATGGCGACGTCGAACATGCGGTCGAAGCGATGCGCGCGGGCGCGGAGGATTTCCTCGAAAAACCCTATGACGCCACCCACCTTCTTGCGGTGGTCCGGCGCGCCCTTGAGGCGCAGGCCGCCAGAAACGAGGTGCTGCGCCTTCAGAAGGTACTGGCAGAGCGTGCGGATGTGTCCATCCTTGGTCGCTCCCGTGCGATGCGTGAGTTTCGCAAACGGATCGCGGCACTGGCGTCGGTCGATGTGGACGTGCTGATCACAGGGGAAACCGGAACCGGCAAGGAACTTGCCGCGCGCGCGGTCCATGCCGCAAGCGCCCGGGCGGACGGGCCTTTTGTCGCGCTCAATTGCGCGGTGCTGCCGGAAGCAAGCGCGGAGATGTTTCTTTTTGGCACGGGCAAAGGCTTCCTTGCCCATGACACCGACGGTCGCGCAGGCAAGCTTGAGGCCGCACAGGGCGGAACGCTTATGCTGGATGAGGTCGAGACGATGCCGATTGCCATTCAGGCAAAATTTCTGCGCGTCTTGCAGGAGCGCAGTTTCGAGAGGATGGGCGACCCGCTGACCCGAGCACTCGATATCCGCGTCATCGCTACGACAAAAAGCAATCTGCGATTGCTCGATACTTTCCGACCTGATCTGTTTTACCGGCTTGCAGGGTCCGAACTTCATACCCCCACCCTGCATGAGGCGGGGGAGGATATACCGCTGATATTTGCGCATTACGCGCAATTGGCGGCCCGCCGCTATGGCCGCGCCGATCCCAAGGTGCCGTGGGAGCTGTCGCAAAAGCTCAAACGACAGGCGTGGAGCGGCAATGTGCGCGAACTCAAGACGAGCGCGGAGGGTTTCGCGCTTGGCCTGTTTGAAAGTGAAGGCCCACGCACACAGGAACGAGGCCGGATGACCCTCGCCGAGCGGGTTGCCGAATTTGAATCCCGCGAGATTTCGGCGGTGCTTGAAGCGCATATGGGCAACACGCTGCGGGCGGCAAAGACCCTTGGTCTGCCGCGCCGTACGCTGAACGACAAGATGCGGCGCTACGGGATCTCCTTGGAACGGGACCGCAGTGAGGATGAGGCAGAGTGAACAGGACGCTGGCACTGTCGGCGTTCGGACGATGTGCTGTGCGGCTTGACGGGACGCATCGCGGCATGGCTTATGAAGACTGGTGAAGGCAGTGCCGTCGCATATCGCTAGATGGTGCCGAAAGGTTTGCAGCTGGGGTGTGGGGCGCGCGTCAAATGGCCAGAACATCTGGGATGTACCGATGATCAGATTCGTTTTTCTTGCTTTTGTCCTTGCGATACCACCCGCCTTCGCCGCGGCACATTCGAAATCCGCCGGTACCACACCCGCCGACGGCGCGACCGTGGCTGAGGTATCTGAGCTGTCGATGCAGTTCGACGCGCCGATGCGCATCATCTCTGTGACGCTAAGCGCGGCCGATGGCGATATCCCGATAGAACGGGAAACAGGGACCGATCCCGTCACGGTTTTCCGCGCCACCCCCCTGCAGGATCTTGCACCGGGGTCCTACCGCCTCGACTGGCGCGGGATGGCCGCGGACGGGCATCCGATGCAGGGAAGCTTTTCGTTCACCAAGTCCAAGTGAGCGGGCTGGCCCCAATCGATACGATCACCGTCTTGGCAATCGTTGCAAAAGCGGCGGGCACCGGTGCTGCGCTTCTGGCGATGGGGAGCGTGCTGTTTACCGTCATCTTTGCCTCTTACGCCGACGCGTCCGTTTTGCGTCTTGCCCGGCGCATTGCCATAGGTGCCGCGGTTGCCGGGCTTGTCGTACTGGCGCTGCGGTTCGGCATCCGCGCGGCCCGGATTTCCGGCATGGGCTTTGAAGGTGCGGTGGATCCGATGATGTTGGGATTTGTGTGGCAAAGCCCGTTGGGGGACGCCGCGATCTGGCGGGGGTTGGGGGAGGTTTCGGTATTGGCGGTGTTGATCCCCGGTCTGGGACGGTGGATCGCCGTGGCGGGAAGCTTTGCCATTGCGGGCTCGTTCGCCCAGATTGGCCACTCCCTTGGGGATCCGAGGGGGGCTTTGGCCATAGCGCTTGTCATCCATATTCTTGCCGCTGCGCTTTGGATCGGGGCGCTTGCCCCTTTGCACCGGGCGGTGGGTGTGGCCCGCGGCGCCGGGCTGCTGCATCATTTTGGAAAGGTTGCCCTCTATGGGGTTGCGGTGCTTGTTGCTACCGGCTTCGCACTCGCGTGGATGCTTGTGGGCACGTTGCTCGCGCTGGTCAGCACGGCCTATGGTTTGGGGTTGCTGGTCAAAGTGCTGATCGTCTGCGGCCTTCTTGGCATCGCCGCTTTAAACAAGCTGTGGCTGGTCCCGGCCCTTGGTGCGGGACGCCCCGGCGCAAAACGGGCGTTGCGCCGGTCGATTTCTGTCGAAATGATTGCAGTGGTGTTGATCCTGCTGGCAACCGCATCCCTGACGACAGTCACCACACCGCCGGTCAACCTTTGAGTGGCTAGCGGCGTGCCTTGTCGAGAAGGTCCAGCAATTCGGTGAATTTCGTCCGCTGATCCTCCGGATCGCCGGAGGCCAGCGCATCCTCGATGCAATGCGTGGCGTGATCGTCGATCACAAGCTTCTCAACGCCCTTGAGCGCGGCGCGCACCGCCGCGATCTGGGTCAGCACGTCGACGCAATAGCGGTCTTCCTCAACCATCCGGGCGATCCCGCGGATCTGCCCTTCAAGGCGTTTGAGGCGTTTTAAAGTGGCATCGCGGTTCTGGTGCATACACCTGTGTCGCATAGCGGGTGCGGAAAAGTCGAGAACGAGGGGGTAAAATTCAATATCTTGATACTATACCCTAGGGGGGTATATAATTGCGCAGGTAATTACGACCCCAAATACCGTTGCCGAGGAGCGTCAAATCAATGCCGAAAGACACCCGAGACGCCGCAGAAGTAAGAACGCATCCGGCCCACTCGGCGAGCGGAAAGACAGCCGTGCTCTACCGGATGGCGCTGCCGGATCATCTGTGCCCCTCGGGGCAAAAGGCGCGCTGGCTTCTCGAACGGCAGGGATATGACGTGGACGACCGGTTGTTTCGGTCCCGCGATGAGGTCGATGCGTTCAAATCCGCGCATGACGTCAGCACAACACCGCAGGCCTGGATCGAGGGAGAGCGGGTCGGTGGGTATACCGACCTGCGCGAAAAGCTTACCGGCTGGGATCCGAAGGCAACGACCTATCGTCCGGTCCTGTATCTTTTTGCCGTGGCGGCGCTGACCGCAGTTGCACTTTCCATCGGATTCCTGGGCAGCCTCAGCTGGCAGACGCTTGGTTGGTTCATCTCGATTTCCATGATCCTGTTGGGCATGCAGAAACTGCGCGATGTCGAGAGTTTCTCGACCATGTTCCTGAATTACGATCTGCTTGCGCGCAGATGGGTGCCCTATGCCTACATCTATCCGTTTGTCGAAACCGGTGCGGGGATCCTGATGACGGGTATGATCCTGACATGGATCGCGGCGCCGACCGCGCTTTTCATCGCGACGATTGGCGCAGTGAGTGTGTTCAAAGCGGTCTACATTGATCGGCGGGATCTCAAATGCGCCTGTGTGGGTGGCAATTCGAATGTTCCGCTCGGGTTTGTGAGCCTGACCGAAAACCTGATGATGGTCGGCATGTCGGTTGTGATGCTCTGGTCGATGGCGTAGCAATCGCGCGCCTGATCTGATCCCGGGCTACCCTGCTAGGGCAGACCGGCATCAGATCAGGGCCTTCGCGCTCCAGTCATCGAACACCTCCAGCGTTTTGGACGCGAACATCTCGTCGTTGATATGGCAGTCGAGTTCGACAAGATCGACGTTCTTGGGGCAACAGCCCCGCAGTTCAGCTACGAAAGCCTCCAACCCTTCTGGATCGCAGAGGGGGCCGCCCGGTCGGTCCCATTCATTTCCGCCATGCTTGGGAAGCAGCAGGGTCGTTGGTCCCTTGGCCGTGCCAAGCTTGGCACACATGGCGCGCGCCATCTGCCGCCGTTGGTCGGGTGTCATCATGACAGACGACAAAAGCCGGTTGTGTGCGTGCATTTCCTGCGTCGCTACCTTTGGGGGCGCGTCCTGCCAACCGACAAAATCCACCAGATCGTAGCAGCCGATGGACACGAGTTGCGGAATGCCTGCTTTGCCTGCCGCAGTCATACGGCTCGCGCCGGCGCTGATCGACGAGCCCATCAGGTGGTTCCCCACCTCTTGCGGTGCAAAATCCATCACGGCGGCAAAGCGTCCCTCCGCCGCCAGCGCCTCAAACGCGCGCCCGCCCATGCCGGTGGCGTGGAAAACGGCCACTTCAAAGCCGCGCGCCTCAAGCGCGGGTTTCAGTGCCACCATGTACCTCAGCACGGTTTTTCCGAAAGAGGTCATGCCGATCAGGGGCCTGTCGCGCGACGGGGGCGCGGCTGCGCGCGCGGCGCCAAGCACGGCGCCTGCCGCCTGGCTCAGCGATGCCTTGCAAACCGAGTTCAGCCCGTAAAGACCGCCCGCCCAGAGGATCATCTGGATATCGGCAGGCAAGCGTTCGGGGGGATCAGCGGTGAGAAGGACACGGTCGAGACGATGTATTTTGGCACGCCAAGGGGCAGCGCCGCGCAGATATCGAGAGCGGCATCGGTCCCCATCGTGCCGCCCAAAACAAGGGCGCCGTCGATCTTGCCATCCGCGTGCGCGCGCGCCGCGAGGATTGCCCCGCCCGGGCCATGATCTGCATCGCGGTATTTTCGTCCTGACTGTCGATGGCGTGCTGAATGGAATGGCCGCCCGCCTCGGCGACCTCGTGCTTGGAGATATCGGTGGGCGTCGATGGATCGCCCAGCACGCTGATATCCATGGTCAAAACCGTTCCACCCTGGCCGCGGATCGTCTCTGCCAGAAAGGTGAGTTCGTCGTCTTTCGTGTCGAAGGTCCCGACGAGAAGGATAGTCTTTTTGGTCATGGGCTGTCCCTAAAGCTTGATCCAGGCTGTTTTGAGATCGAGGTATTTTTCAAAGGCATGAAGCGATTTGTCGTGTCCATTGCCCGATTGTTTCATCCCGCCCATGGGAACGGTGATGTCGGCGCCGCCGTAGGTGTTCACATGCACCACGCCCGCCCTGAGCCGCGCGACCATACGATGTGCGCGCGACAGATCCCGTGTCCAGACACCGGCGGCCAGCCCCAGCGTCGTGCCGTTGGCAAGGGCTATGGCTTCTGCCTCGGTGTCGAATGGCTGGACCGTCGCGACGGGCCCGAACACTTCGTTCTGCACGATCGGGTCGTCCTGCGTGACGTCGGCCACAATCGTAGGCGCCATATAGGTCCCGCCCGTCTGCTCCAATATCCGCGTGCCGCCCGTGACAACCCTGCGCCCAGCCGCGCGTGCCGCATCGACGAACGCCAGATTCCGCGCAAGCTGGCTCTCGGAGTTTATGGCGCCCGCGTGGGTCGCGGGGTCAAGCGGGTCGCCAACCCTCATCGCCTTGGCTTGCGCCGCGAATTTTTCCAGAAAGCTGTCGTAGATGCTGCGTTCAACCAGCAGGCGGGAACCGGCGATGCAAACCTGACCCGAATTGCGGAAGATGCCCGCTGCCGAAACCTTGGCGGCCTCGTTCAGATCGGGGGCATCGGCAAACACGATATTCGGAGATTTGCCACCAAGTTCCAGATAGACCCTTTTGAGATTGCTGCGGGCGGCCGCTTCCATCAATTTGCGCCCCGTGGCACCCGAGCCGGTGAAAACGAGCGCGTCCACGTCATGGCTTTGGGCGAGGGCGGCACCGACCACAGGCCCTTCGCCGGTGATCACATTGAAGACCCCTGCGGGCAGGCCCGCCTCATGGCCAAGTTCGGCCAGCCGCAGCAGCGAAAGCGACGCGGTTTCGGCGGGTTTCATCACCATGGTGCAGCCCGCCGCGAGGGCAGGGGCAAGTTTCCACGCCCCGATCATCAGGGGGAAGTTCCAGGGCACAATTGCACCGACGACGCCAACCGGTTGCTTGTGCACCAAGCCGAGAGCGCCCGGTGATGTGGGGGCGATTTCGCCAAAAATCTTGTCGCAGGCTTCGGCGTAGAAGCGGATCGTGCCTGCCGCGCTCAGCGGTTCGGCCTTGAAGGCCATGCCGATTTCCGTGCCATTGTCGCGCACACCCAGAACGGCCAGCTCCAACGCATGCGCTTCTATCAGCGACGCCCACGCCAGGAGGATTTTCTTGCGCGCGGCGGGGGCAAGCCCGCTCCAGCGGCCATCGTCGAACGCACCACGCGCGGCGGCTATTGCGCGATCGGCATCCTTGTGTGTCCCGCGTGCGAGCGTCGTCAGTTCGGCGCCGTCGATAGGCGAGGTGACTGGCATCGTCCCGCCGTCCGACGCGGATACCTGCGCGCCGTCGATGAAATGCCGTGCGGGTGGGATGCTCTGGTTTCTCAATTGCGCGATTTTGGTCTCGTCCACGTGCTCACCATAATTTCTCGGGCAAAGCAAAAACTGCCTCGCAAGATAATTATTGACAGGCGAGCGGTCTGTGTCAAAGTATTTGATACCAACGGTTTGAATAATGAACCAACTAAGCAACTGGGAGTTCCAATGTCCAAATTTACAAAGGCCGCACTGACGGCGCTTGCCATCGGCCTTGCGGGGCCTGCTCTGGCAGAATATCCGGAAAAGCCTGTCAGCTTTGTCGTTCCATGGCCTCCGGGCGACCTTGAAGACGTTTTGACGCGCATGATCGCCGAAGACTTTCAGGCTGAATACGGCGTGCCAGCTGCGGTCGTGAACCGTCCCGGCGGCGGTGGCGGCCCGTTCCCCGGCGCGATCGAAGTCGCAACAGCGCCGGCTGATGGCTACACGATCGGGTCTTTTGTGCCGGCGGTTTCTCTTATCGGGCATGAGATCGACATTCCCGAACTTACGCCGGAGAAATTCGACCCCATCGGCATTTTCATGACCTATCCTTTCGTGATCGCCACTTCGGGTGACGCGCCCTATTCCTCGATGGAAGAGCTTGCGACGTTTGCGAAGGACAACGAGGTCTTTCTTGGCCATTTCGGGGACGTGTTGACCCCGACGCAAGTGACAAAGGCGCTTGCGGCAAACATGGGCTTTGCCTGGGGCGGCGATGCGCCCTTCGACGCGCTGGATTGCAACACACTGGCCTCGGGCGATGCCGATGTGATCAATACGACGCTTCAACTGATCCTGCCATGTCTCGACGATGTGAAGGTGCTGGTTTCGGTCACCGGGGAGCGTATTTCGAAGATCCCGGATACTCCTGCCATCGGCGAAGTCGACGACACGCTGAATATCACGCTTTGGAACGGTCTGTTCGTGACAAAAGACACCCCAGCCGATGTGCGTGAGAAGATCGCCGCCGTGGCTCAGAAAACGGTTATGAGCGACCGGGCGCAGGCCGTGGCCGAGGAAACCGGCGCGCTGGTCTATTGGCTGAACGCCGAAGAAAGCGCCGATGTCATCGCAACGGACAAGCAAACCCTGGGTGCCATCGGCGCCGCGCTGGGTAACTGATCTTGAAGACATCGAAAGGGGCGATTGGCGCCCCTTTCACAAACCCTGAGAGTCTGCCGGATGAGCAAGCCCGAACTGATAGAGGTAAAGACCCGGACATCCGGTCAGGTCGTTTTCGTGATCGGCGCCTTTCTGGTCAGTGTGCTGCTGTTGTCGCAGATCGGGAGTCAAACCGAATGGAACGACAGGGCCCGCACCGTTGCCGCGCAGCCGCGGTTGTGGCCTGCGGTGGCGCTGGTACTGATGGTCCTGGGGTTCGGTCTGCATTGGCGGTCGATGCGCCGACGGCGGCCGGATGCGATTGACTGGCTCGAAGTACGCCGGTGGGTCGAACCGTTGGAGTTCCTCGGCTGGTTTCTGATTTACGTTCTTGCGGTTCCCCGGCTTGGCTTCTTGCCGGTCAGCCTTTTGGTTGCCTGCGCTTTGACGTGGCGGCTGGGATATCGCACGCGCGGGGCTCTTGCGCTGGCGGCGGTTTTTGCTGTGGCGATTACCGTCGTCTTCAAGGGCCTTCTGGGGGTCAATATACCCGGCGGGCAAATCTATGACTTTCTGCCCGGATCGATCCGCACGTTTTTTCTGGTGTATCTCTGATGGAAATCATCACCGCCGCGATTGAGGTGCTTTCGCGCTGGGATGTTGTTCTGGCGCTGCTGGTCGGCTCCATCGGCGGTGTCGCCATTGGAGCCATCCCCGGTGTGGGGCCGGCGGTTGCCATCGCAATCCTGTTGCCGGCGACGTTCTCGATGGATCCGATTGTGGGCCTGACGCTCCTGCTCGGCATCTACGGCTCGTCGATGTACGGCGGTGCCATTCCGGCAATCCTGATCAACACTCCCGGCACGGCGGTCAATGCCCTGACCACCTACGACGGCTTTCCGATGACGGCGCGCGGGGAGGGGCGGCGGGCCCTGTCCCTCGCTTATTCCGCCAGCTTTGTGGGTGGCGTCTTTTCGGTTGTGTGCCTGATTTTCCTGTCGCCAGTACTGGCCAAGATCGCGCCAATGTTCGGTTCGCGTGAGATTTTTCTGGCGGCGCTCTTGGGCATCATTCTGGTTGTCGTGGCGCACCGGGGCCAAATGCTGATCGCCGCCGCGCTCGCGGGCTTTGGCATTTTGCTTAACACCGTCGGATTGGAGCCTGCGGCCTACACCCGCCGCTATACGTTTGAGCAAAGCTGGCTTGCCGGTGGTATCGATCTGATTGTTGTGGTGTTGGGGCTCTTCGCCCTCTCTCAGGCTTTTGTGCTGATGACCATGGATGACGAAAAGATCCGGCTGCCGCGGTCGCGCGGCTCGCTGTTGCAGGGTTTCCGCGAACTGGGCCGCCACCCCCGCGTCGCCGGTGTCGCGGCTGGCTTTGGCGTTGTGATGGGCATGATCCCCGGCGTGGGCGAGTTCACTGCGCAGTTCATGTCCTATACCTCGGCGCGCAAGCTCTCCAAGACACCGCAAAGCTTTGGGAATGGTTCGTCCGAAGGGCTGATCGCATCCGAGGCGGCCAATAACGCCGTGCCCGCCGCCGCCATGATCCCGCTTCTCGCGCTGGGTATCCCGGGCGAGGCGCTGACCGCGATGATGCTGTCGGTCTTTTACGTGCACAATGTCGTGCCGGGGCCGGGGCTATTCCAGAACGACATGGATTTTGTCGTCGCCCTCTATATTGCGCTGCTGATCCTGAATGTGCTGGTGGTGCTATTTCTGCTCGCTTCCACCAACTGGCTGGTGCATCTGACACGCATCCCCAATCGCTTTTTGGGCATGTGCATTCTGCTGTTGAGCTTTGTCGGCGTCTATTCGATCCGCAATTCCACGGTGGACTGTATGATCGCCGCGGCCTTCGGGCTCTTGGGATATGTTCTCAAACGTCTCAACATGCCGATCGTGCCGATCATCCTTGGCATGGTTCTGGGGGGCATCATGGAGGTCAAGCTGCGCACCTCGCTGGCCCGGATCCGCGCACCGCTGGATTTCATCGACAGGCCCATTGCCTTTGTGCTGTTCTGCCTGATCGTCCTGATCCTTGCGTCCACGTTTTGGCAGGTCTGGCGCGGCTGGCAGAGCCCGGACCGCCGAACACCCCAAAAGCGGGCCGCGCAGGCGTTTTCCAAACGCATCTCCGGCCGGAACGCCCGGCATTTCGAGGCGCGCAGAAAACAGCAAAGACGGAGGCGGTCCTATGACCACATGGGTTCCTGACGACGACGGGCACGCCGATCTTGGCGATCACGACAGCTTTGCCAACGGGGCGCCTTACAATACATTTGCGCGGCTTCGGCGCGAAGCGCCCTGCCATTGGTCCGAATTTACGCATGGGGCGGGCTATTGGTCGATCACCCGTCACGCGGATATCGACAGGATGATCCGCGACACGCAGACATTTTCGTCGGCCCGTGGCATCCGCATGGAAGACCAGTCATACGAGGAATACCTGGCCCGGCGCACCTTTCAGGAGGTCGACGGTGCCGAGCATCGCAAGGTGAGGATGAAGGTCACACGGGCATTTTCCCCGCGCGTCGTTGCCGGGTTCGAGCCGCAGATCCGCGAGCTGTGTGGCCCCATTCTTGACCGTGCACTGGCGATGGGCACCTTCGATGCAACTTACGAAATCGCGCGTGAATTGCCGATGCGGATGCTTGGTCAGATCCTCGGGCTGCCGGATGAGGATCTGCCGTGGCTGGTCGAGAAGGGTGATGCGCTGATGGCCAATTCAGACCCCGATTTTACCGATCATGTCGTCGACAGGCTTGATACGGATGCCTACCGCCTGATGCCCTTCAATTCCCCTGCGGGGGCGGAATTGTATGAATACGCGCGCGAGATGATGGACAAAAAGAACGCGCGGGGAGATACCGACGGTATTCTTCATCTTGTTCTGCAACCGGACGAAAACGGCGAGACCATCTCAGAGGCCGAATTTCGCAACTTCTTTTGCCTTCTCGTTGCTGCCGGCAATGACACGACACGGTATTCCATTGCCGCAGGCATGCAGGCTCTGGCCCGGCAGGAGGGCTTACTGGCGCAAATGCAAAGCGGTGAGGTCTGGGACACCGCGCCCGACGAGATCGTTCGTTGGGCGTCGCCTGCCACCTATTTCCGCCGCACGGCGATGCGGGATGTCGAGGTCCACGGCAAGCAGATCCGCGAAGGCGACAAGGTGCTCTACTGGTTCATCTCGGCCAACCGCGACGAAGAGATGTTCGACGATCCATATCGGTTGGACTTTACCCGCAAACCCAATCGGCAACTGGGCTGGGGGCAGGGTGGCCCGCATGTCTGCCTTGGCATGCACCTCGCGCGGCTCGAGGTTCGGGTGCTTTTCCAGGAACTCACCAAACGGATCCGCGGCATCGAGCCCGCCGGTGAAGCTGCCTTCGTCCGCTCGAATTTCGTCAATGGCATCAAGCGGATGCCGGTCACAGTCAGCTTACAGTAGGTGCCCATGCCGGACCGTCTTCGCGCCCTTTTTGTCGACCACCTTTCGATCCCGCGTGGCAAATACCTGCCCGCAAGCAAGATCGGCGACGGGTCGAGCCGTTTTGCACGGGCAACCTTCGGGGTTCATTTCGATCGCGACCTGCTGCTGGACGCACCTCATGCAAAAGTGCGCGACGGGGCGCCGGACATGGAACTGCGCTGGCGCGGGGCGGACATTCGTCCCGGATGGGAGCCGAATACATCGGTGGTGCTGGGTGATCTTTTCGACGTTGATGGGGCGCCGTTGCCGCTGTGTCCGCGGGGCGCGCTGAAACGCGCCATCGCCGACTGGGGGGCGCACGGCCTGTCCCCGAAAATCGGCATCGAATTGGAAGCCTACGCATTTCAAGGCGGGGATGACGGCCGCTTGCGCCCTTACGATGCGCCCGGTGGCGTTGTCTATGGCACGGGCCCTTTTGCGGATCCGATGCGCATCAACGACGTGATCTGGAACAAGGCCCATGAAATGGGCTTCAAGCTTGATCTGATCACGGCGGAATACGACAGCCCGCAGTTCGAATACACGCTTAGCTTTGATGATGCCTTGCAAGCGCTGGACGATGTGGTGCTGTTTCGTCAGATGGCGCGCGAAGTCGCCCTTGATCACGGGATCGTGCTGACCTTCCTGCCCAAGCCGATCTCGGACATGGGGGGCTCGGGCATGCATATCAATTTCTCGCTGTGGGACGCAGAGGGTCAGAACGCCCTTGCCACGGGGGACCGGGGCGGACCGGATCATCTCAATGATCTGTCGCGGGGATGCTTGGCCGGGCTGGTCCATCATCACAAGGGCCTGGCCGGTCTGATTGCCCCTACCACCGGATCCTACCGGCGTCTGCAACCGTCCTCGATGTCGGGCTACTGGCGGAATTGGGGGGGCGATCACCGCGGCGTCACGACCCGGGTCTCAAGCGAGGGCGGCGCAAAAGCGCGGCTGGAGCATCGCATGGCCGACGCAAGTGCGAACCCCTATACTGCGACCGCGGCTGTGCTGCAGGCCGCGCGTCTGGGGTTCGAGGCAAGATACGACTTGCCACCCATCGAAACGGGGGATGGGTTTGACAAGGTCGATGCAAAGATCGGAACAGCCGGAACCCTGCGTGGCGCCATAATGGATCTGGTCGCGGATACGGCTCTCGTCACTGCCGTGGGCTCTGGATTGGTCGAAAACCACGCATTTATGAAGGAACGCGAATTCCGCAAGACCCGCGATATGGAACCCGATGCGCTTCTGGATTTTTACGTGTGGTTTGTGTGACCATGCATCTGGCGATCCTTGTCACCAATACAGATTTCAGCGCCTTTGCCCGCGCCCGACCGTTGGATGACGCAAAATTTGCCTCCCTGATCGAGGATGTCCGACCCGCGTGGAGCACCACCGCTTTCTGGGTCTGCAGGGATGAATTTCCCGAAAGCTACGCGGCCTTTGACGGCGTGGTGATTACCGGAAGCCCGGCGTCAGTCAACGATGGCGCGCGCTGGATGGAGAAACTTGAGCACAGCGTTCGCGATCTTGTTGCAGCGGGTGTGCCCATTTTTGGTGCGTGTTTCGGGCATCAGATCATTGCCAAGGCTTTGGGCGCGAGGATCACGCGCAATCCTCACGGCTGGAGCCACGGATTGATCGACATCGCCCGTGTCGCGCGCATGGATTGGTCAGGATCCACCGATAGGCTGGCGCTGTACGGCTCCCATATCGAGCAGGTCGCCAAGTTGCCGGATGGCGCGCGGCGGGTTTTCGAAAGCCCCGGATGCCCTATCGCGGGCTTTGCGATCGGTAGATCGGTTTTCACCGTGCAGCATCATCCGGAAATGACAAAGGGCTTCATCATCGATCTCATTGGGGAATATGCCGATCATGTGGGTGCGGAGGTGACTGAGCAGGCGCGCCGATCTGTCGCGGACCGTCCCGCCGACAGCATGAAATTTGCCGGGGAAATCGCCCGCTTTTTTGAGCACGCGAGGCAGTAGATGGGAACGATAAGCAAAGCGTTGGAACTATTGGATCTGTTTTCGCCGGACCGCGCCGAAATCGGCCTGACTGATTTTGTGCGCCTGTCAAAGCGTGACAAGGCGACGGTGCATCGTCATTTGACCGAATTGGCACAGAACGGCTTTCTGGAGCAGAACCCCGACAGTCGCGCCTACAGGCTGGGGCCTGCGGTGCTACGGCTGGCGGCCTTGCGCGAGACACTGTTCCCGATGCGGAAAATCCTGCAGCCGCTTGTGATCGAGCTTTCGGAGATTGTCGGCGAGCTGGCCCATGCCAGCCTGTTGCAGAACGACGAAATGTCGCCGCTCGTTCATGCCGACCCGAAGGTGCACGGCATTCAGGTCCATTTTGATGTGGCAGAGATGCTGCCGCTGCACGCGACGTCTTCCGGTCTTGCGGCACTTGCATTTTTTCCCGACGCGACGATCGACAGATTGATGGCGCGGCCCCTGAAAAAGCACACGGCGCGTACCGTTGCTGATCCGTCGCGGATGCGGGATCTGATTGAAGGGGTGCGTCAATACGGGCTGTGCACGCTTGCCGATGCCTTCGAGGACGGTGTGAGTTCGGTTGGCGCCCCGATTTTTGGCCAAGGATGCCGCGTGATCGGGGCATTGGCCGTCGCGGTCCCAACCAGCCGTGCGGCACCCCGCAAGACCCACGAAATCGCCGGTCAACTGCAACGCTACGCCCGCAAAGCGACGGTTGCGTTGGGCGGGGCTTACCCCAAGACATTCGAGGATCTGCCGCCCAACTGGAGCGGCACAAAATTTACAGTGCATCGCGAGAGCAAGGAAACGGAACCAAACGCATGAAAGATTCGAATTTTCTGAAGGAGAATAACGGCCGCCAGTTCTGGCATCCCATGACCTCCCCCCAAGACAGTATCGACAACCCGCCCAAGATCATCACCGAGGCCGAGGGGGTGCGCCTGCGCGACATCGACGGGCATGAGGTGATCGATGCGGTCGGTGGGTTATGGAACGTGAACCTTGGCTATTCCTGCCAGCCCGTGAAGGACGCAATCGCCGGTCAGCTGAACCGGCTGCCCTACTACTCGACTTTCCGCGGGTCCTCCAATGATACCGCGATTGAGCTGGCCTATGAGCTGAACGCGTTCTTCGCGCCGGACGGCATGACCCGCGCCTTTTTCACCTCGGGCGGCTCGGATTCCATCGAGACCTCCCTGCGACTGGCCCGGCAGTACCACAAACTGAGAGGCGAGCCGGGACGCACCAAGTTCCTCAGCCTGAAAAAGGGCTATCACGGCACCCACTTTGGTGCGGCTAGTGTGAATGGCAACGCGAATTTTCGCACCGCCTACGAGCCGTTGATGCCGGGATGTTTTCATATTCCCGCGCCGTATCCCTATCGCAATCCCTTCAACGAGACCGATCCCGCGCGGTTGGCGACACTTTGTGCGGCAGCCCTTGAAGACGAAATTGCCTTTCAGGGCGCCAACACGATCGCCGCCATGGTCATGGAGCCGATCCTTGGGGCAGGCGGTGTTATCCCGCCTCACGAAAGCTTTGCGCCCATGGTGCGCGAGATCTGCACGCGTCACGGCATCTTGTTGATCACCGATGAGGTGATCACGGCTTTCGGGCGCACCGGTGCGTGGTCCGGTGCGCGGCTGTGGGGGATCCAGCCTGACATGATGGCGACCGCCAAGGCGATCACCAATGGTTATTTCCCTTTCGGTGCCGTGATGATCGGCGGGCATGTGCAAGAGGTCTTCGAGAACAATCCAGCTGCCAAGATCGCCCATGGCTACACCTATTCCGGCCACCCTGTCGGTGCTGCCGCCGCGCTTGCGTGTCTGGCTGAAACGCACCGACAGAACGTGCCAGGGAACGCCGCCACACGCGGGACGCAAATCTACGAAGGCTGTCTGGCGCTCATGGAGAAATACGAGATCATCGGGGATGTGCGCGGTGGGCACGGACTGATGACGGCGATCGAAATGGTCAGCGATCGCAGCACTAAAAAACCGATTGGCGGAGATGTTGCACAGGTTGTGCAGGAAACGGCCTACCAAAACGGTACGATGATCCGTGTTTCGGGTCCGAATATCATCTTGTCACCGCCACTTATCCTGACCGAGGCGGACGCGGCCGGTATCCTGTCAGCGCTCGACGCGGGCTTTGCCGCTGTCTGAGCGGTAGCGGCGCCTCGCTGGAGCCGTCAGAGAGGGCTGCGTCTGCCCCAGCAGGCGGCCCCTTTCTGGGAAAATTGTGTCTACTTGATGCTTTCCCGAATTTTCCCGTCCGCCAGACTTGCGGGTTCCCGCAAAAACGATGCGGCCTTACCGTTTTTTGAAAGCGTATAGGTCTGTAGGCTGTAAATCAGCCGGTAGGTCGGTGCGCCGTAGGCCGGTATGGTAGGCGCCTTTGGGAATATCTGGCGCACAGCCGACAACCAGCCGCTGACGTTCCGGATCGTTGGATGCGTCGGATTATTCGGGATCGAAGAAACTCGCGCCGCGCCACCAACCCTTTTGCACGAGGCAACATTGAAGCATAGTTTGGAGTGTGATCAGCTGGGGGCGTCAGGAGAGAGGTATTCGGCATTGATGCCTAACGCCGAAAAGGCACTTGAGTGTTATCTGTCGATCGCAAAGGCCATCGCCGGACAGACTGACTATGATTTGGTTTTGGAGAATTTCGCCAACCAGTTGCGGACGCTGATCGCGCATGATCATCTGGACATTGTTCTGCTACATGGTTTCGGGACGCAGATCTGTTATGAGGCGCGGATGCAGACCTCATGGAGCCATACGACTGCTCCGACAAAACCGACGGCAAAAAGTCCGATCCGGGACGTTTTGCTGGGACACACAGCGTTCATTCTGACGGGGGATGCATGGGCAGATCCGCGCTTCAACTTCGAGGGCGCCGATAACAAACCGTTGTTTGATGCGGATCTGCGCAGTCGCATCGTTGTGCCATTGCGGGTACAGGGGAGCCTTACCGGATCTCTTGCAATTTCCAGCCACAAGACGAATTTCTACGACCACGGTCTTGTGGAATTGGCGCAGGGGGCGGCTGATCTGGTTTCGGCGTATCTTTTTGCTCTTGAGCGGGGCAAGCAGGCCAAGGAGTCGGCGGTTGCGGAACTAGAAGCGACAGGGCGCGAAGCTGCGCTGCGGCTGGGGGCCTTGCGCCTCACGGAAGGTATGGAGCGCGAAAGGCAACGCCTGGGTATGGACCTGCACGATCAGACGCTGGCCGATCTGGCCCGCATCCGAAGGCGTATGTCACGGATAGACGGTGGCTCTGCCGCCGCGCAAAGAGAAATCAATCTCGTTCAGGACGAGCTGGATCATTGTCTCGAAGAAGTGCGCGGAATTGTCGAAAACATGAAGCCGGGAGTCCTGCAGATGTTTGGCTTTGCGGATGCGGTAGAAGCGCATCTGCAACGATGCCAAAAACACGCAGGCCGAGACATCGCGATGCGTATTCAGGATACGTCCGGCAATCGGATGGACAGTTTGCCCGATACGGTACGCACGGCGATGTTCAGGATTGTGCAGGAAGCCGTCAACAACGCGCTCAAACACGCCGCCTGCAGTACGATCGATGTCTGCATCGCGCGGGTAGATGAGCGTCTGATCGTCACCGTCGATGATAGTGGCACCGGTATTTCCGACGCTGATCTGCGGTCCGATAGCGGCATCAGCAACATCAAGACGCGCGCAGACCTGATATCGGCTACGGTAAACTTCGAGCGATTGACCAATCCCAAGGGTACGCGCGTCGCGATCAGTGTGCCCCTGACCGCAGGCGAGACGCTGCTGACGTGAAACAGATCTCAGAATTTCAGGACACATCATGCGCCTTTTGATTGCCGAAGATGACAAGCTGCACCGCGCGTTTCTCGAGAAGGTCGCCCGAAATACGCTGACGGAGATGGAGGTTCTGACGATGGCCGACGACGGCGCGGAGGCCATTGAGGAGTTTGACGCGGCAGACTACGACTCCGTCGTTCTGGATCTTCAGATGCCGCGCATGACAGGTGTGGAAGTCGCCAAGAGCATCTGGGCAAAAAAGCCGGGCACCAAAATCTTGTTTTGGTCGAACTACACCGAAGAAGCGTACATTCGCGGAATCACAAAAATTGTGCCAAGCGCTGCGGTCTACGGGTATATTCTGAAGTCCGCGCCGGCAGAGCAGCTCAAGCTCGCCCTGCAGGGGGTCTTCATCGCCGAGCAATGCGTGATTGACCGCGAAGTGCGCGGGGTGCAGCAACGGGCCGGGGACCGGCATCTTGGGCTGAGTGAGGTAGAATACGCGGCGCTGGTTGATCTCTGCCTTGGTCTGACCGACAAGGCGATGGCGGCCCGCCGCAACGTTTCTTTGCGCGGCGCGCAAAGCCGACTGCAGCATCTGTATCAGAAGCTCGGGCTCGACAAGAGCGACATCCCGGTCGGCACCTGGGGCCCGACGTATAACTCGCGAACGCGCGCGATTTCTCTGGCATTGACGCAAGGTATCCTGAATGCCGACGCGCTGCGCAAGGAAGAAGAAGATCTGCGCGTCTGGACAGCACGTCAGCAAAGCTAGACCGGGCCACCCACCAATCCATTCCGCGACAAAAGCGCGGGCCTTACTGTGCCTGACCATGTGGGTATTGTCGCGTCGATTTTGCACGCACACTCCGTTGTGGTGCTTTTGCGGGAACCCGCAAGGAGGTTGTGGGTATCCGCGTTTTTCCTGCGTAAGCCGACGCATACGGACCCATTGGCGCAATCTAGCGTGAAGCTCACCCGGCCCCGTCCGGTCGGCGATGGGAGCGGTTGATCGCGAGGGAGAATGTCGATGCCATTTGTAAATATTCGTATCGTTAAACAGGTCATTGAACACGACCCCGAGGGCATCAAGGCGCAAGTCCAAGCCTCGGTGACGGATGCGCTTTCACACGCCGCGCAAATTCCGCAGGAGAACGTCTGGGTTACTTTCGAAGAGATTGATGAAACCGACTGGTTTGCCGGCGGTCAGCGCGTCAAGGAAATCCGGGCAAACTCATGAGTATTGAAGTTCGCATGGAAGGGATGCGCGACATCGTTGACGTCGACGCAACGCTCGAAAAGGTGGCAAGCGGCTTTCAGTTCACCGAGGGACCGATCTGGCATCCGATTGAGCAACACCTGACGTTTTCCGACATTCCGGGCAACGAGATGTTTCGCCTACAGGCGGATGGTACGGTCGTGTCCTTCCGAAAGCCAAGCAACATGGGCAACGGCAATACCTACGATGGCGCGGGCCGCATGCTGACCTGCCAACATGCCAGCAGTTCGGTCACCCGAACCGAGATCGACGGGACCGTCACGACGCTCGCCACCCATTTTGAGGGCAAAGAACTAAACAGCCCCAATGATATCGTCGTGCGAAACGATGGGCTGATCTACTTCACCGATCCGACATTCGGGCGCATGGCGTATTACGGCGTGGAGCGAGAACTCGAAATGGGCGCGCAAGGGG
Source organism: Sulfitobacter albidus (assembly GCF_018200035.1). Taxonomy (NCBI): domain Bacteria; kingdom Pseudomonadati; phylum Pseudomonadota; class Alphaproteobacteria; order Rhodobacterales; family Roseobacteraceae; genus Sulfitobacter; species Sulfitobacter albidus. The sequence goes on from NZ_CP073582.1 coordinate 82,525, forward strand.
TCTATTGCGTCACCCCCGATGGCGAGACGATTACACGCATTGCCGATGATTTCGCCCAGCCCAACGGGCTCTGCTTTTCGCTCGACCACCGAACACTTTACGTCAACGACACAGAGCACAAGCATATCCGTAGATTTGATGTGGCCGCGGACGGAACTGCGACGGGCGGCGATGTCTGGGTCGAGGTGACCGTGGGCGAAGGCGACGGCCACCCCGATGGCATGAAAATCGACAGCCTTGGCAACGTGTATTGTACCGGGCCGGGTGGGGTGCATGTTATTTCGCCCGATGGAGAAACGCTGGGCGTGATCCGAATGAATGAATTCACGGCTAATTTCGCGTGGGGTGGCCGGGATCTGACGGATCTCTATTTCACGTCCTCCACCTCCCTGTACCGGATGAAGGTCAAGACACCGGGGCTCGCCCTTTTTTGACGGGCTCACTCCCTCAAGTCGGCCGTGGCGCTTTTTGCAGGGGCCACCGGAAAACAGGCGCATGACAGGCGTCCTGACCCCGATGCCCGATAGCGGGCCACAGCGCGGCGATAGGGGCGTCGGCGAATTGGAAAAATTCCGATCCAGAAATGCCAGGATGGCCCGAAACGGGATCGGTAGAAACACGATAGGAGATGCAGATGGCACATGTCATGCCGGACTTGTTCAAGATAGATGTAAAGGCACATGCGATCACGCATGCCCGTACCGAGATGGTTGCGCGGGGCAAGGTGGTCGCGACGGACGAACCTCCCGAACGTGGGGGCACGAACCTTTTTGCCACGCCGCTTGAGACGATGCTGTCCTCGTTTCTGGGGTGCACCAATGTGATTGCCAACTATGTCGCGGGTCTTTTGAAGATCGAGTTGCGCGGTATGGAGATGGACATTTGTGGCCATTTCGATACCCGGGGGGTCTTTGGCAAGGCCGACATTGCTTCGCCGTTTCCTGTAATCGAATTGCGGGTGGTTCTCGATACGGATGCAAGCGACGAAAAAATCGCCGAATTGCAGCGCCTGACCGGCGAGAAATGCCCCGTTTCGGTGTTGCTGCGCCGCGCCGGTTGCGAAATCCAGGAGAGCTGGATGCGAAAGTAGGGCACTGGACTGCCTTCGCGGGTGTGCCCGGCGATCCTGCGGGTTTCCGCAAATTGTGAGCGCGATCCCCCGTACCCAGGACCCGAGGCCGAAAGTTACCAAAGACGGGAGGCGACCGGAAAGCAGCGTTTGGCAGTGAGGAGGCTGCCAGAAGCCTGCGGGCCTGATCTTAATGAAGCCGCCGTACGCCCCCGAGGAAAGAACTCAACACAGGGAGAGAGATACAATGAAATTCATCAATACGCTTTGCGCCGGCGCGATGGCTGCGACTGCACTATTCAGCGCCCCGACAGCTGCCAGTGCCGAGGAAATTGACCTCAAGTACCACGCCTTTACCGGCCAAGGCCCGTCCAACCTCGCGACGCGCTGGTTCATGGACGAGGTCGAAAAACGCACCGACGGCAAGGTATCATTCACGCGTATCTTTGGTGGACCGCTTGGCAAGCTTTCGGGACAACCTGAAAACATCAAGGTCGGTGCCTTCGACATGGGTGATTTCTCACCGGTCTACAATCCGGGGATCTTTGCGCTGGCGAATGTGACATCGCTGCCGTTCATGACGGATAATCCAATGGCGCATGCACAGGCGGGTCACGAGCTCTTCAAGACCGAAGCGGTCGAAGCCGAGTTCACGGCAATGAACCAGAAGTATCTGTTTCCCGGGCAGTGGGGGTCCATCCAGCTTTTGTCGCATGATCCGATCCGCACGATTGACGATCTGAAAGCGGCGAAAGTCCGTGCACACGGTGGTGCTGCCGAAATTCTCAAACAGTTGGACATCACCGTATACGGCATCCCGTGGGGCGAACTGCCTGCGGCTGCGGAACGCAAAGTCGTCACCGCCGCCATCATCGGGGCGCCGGCTGATGCCTATGCGTTCGGTTTCGGAGAGATCTTCAGCTATTGGGACAATGTTGACTGGTTCTACTTTCCACTGCCCGTGTCGATCAATCTCGATACCTGGAACGCGCTGCCCGCTGACGTTCAGTCCGTGATGGAGCAGGTCGGCAACGAAACCGTTGCACAGGCGCGCAAGCTTCTTGAAGCGGAAGAAGTCGAGGCGCGCGAAGCGTTGAGTGAACTGACTGAAACAGTGACTCTGGAGCCAGCTGAGCAGGCGAAGATGGACGCCGTGCGAGATGCAACTTGGCAGAGCTGGGCAGAGGCGCGTGAAGCAGAAGGGCTCCCGGGTCAGGCTGTACTGGATGAGTTCCTGGCACTGCTCGAAAAGCACGGGGGATAAGGTCCCTCCGGCTTAAGCGTCGGGCCTAAATCTGAGACCAAACCGCACCGCCGGGCAAAACCTGATGGGCGCTCGGCGGCGCGGAACAATCACCGCACTGCTTGACGGTGCCGCGCTCCGAAAAATCGCCAGACACCGCGATGCACTGTAGCTTTTCGGCTTTCACAATCCGGGGGAGGGATACGGCAATGACGACACTGATCGACAAAGGCGCGTGGTTTCAAAAAAAGGCGGAGGAGATCGCGTGTTACATCTCCGCCCTTGCAGTCGCTTCGATGATGTCCATCACCGTGCTGGAAGTCGTGGCACGGGCGTTGTTCAAGATCAGCGTTCCCGGATCCTACGAATACGTCAGCCTGATGTTCGTTTACCTTATCTATCTGGGTCTAGCCTATTCCCAGCGGCGCGACGCACATATCACGGTAGGCATTTTGTACGATGCTATACCCCGCAGCGCGCGAAAGGTTATTCAGGCGGTTTACCTGCTTATTGCGTTCATGTTCTTTGCCGCGCTGACCTGGACAAGTGCCGCATCGGCATGGAGCGCCTATGTCATGGGCGACACCGTTCTCGGTATCATCGAGGTCAAGACGTGGTGGGCGCGTGCGGGCATTCCGGTGGGGCTTGCCCTCTTTTCCCTTCGCTTTCTGGTCCAGCTGATCACTCTGTTTGCGCGCGACCTGCTGCTCGAAGAAGCCGCACAAGATGAAATCTCCCTGCAGGAACCCTTTGAGGAAGAGGTCGTACAATGATTGAATCTCTCCAACTTCCTTTTGTGCTGGGCACGGTGGCCGTGTTGATGGTCATGCGGGTTCCGGTCGGGATCGCGCTTTTGTTGTCCGGCGCCATGGGCTTTGCCTTCATCCGTGGCACGACAATCACGTTTGATACGATTGGGGGCGTCTATTTGATATCGGATCGGGCTACGCGTTGAGCGCAGTGCCCTTGTTCCTGTTGATGGGACATGTGGCGGCGAAGGCGGGGATTACCCAGGACATCTACCGCGCCGCCCGGGCTTGGCTTGGGCATCTCAAAGGCAGTGTAGTCTTTGCCACGACCGTGGCAGCCGTTGCCTTTGCGGCCTGTTCGGGATCCACCACTTCTTCGACGGCGGTTTTTGGCCGCGTGGCGATCCCCGAAATGCTGCGTCTCAATGTGAACAGAAAGCTGGCCGCCGGCTGTGTGGCTACCGTTGGTACGTTGGCCGGAATGATCCCACCAAGCATCAATTTGATCGTATATGGAATCATCGCCCGCGAGAGCATTCCCAAGCTCCTGATCGCGGGCATTATCCCAGGCTTGCTGACGGCCTTTGCCTATTTGGTGATGATCTACATTCGCGTCAGCCGAAACCCGGAAATGGCGCCCGCACTGCCCAAAGCATCCGTGCAGGAGCGGATCAATTCGCTCAAAGGGGTCTGGAGTTTTCTGACATTGGGCGGTGTTGTAATCGGCGGAATCTACGCCGGGATTATCACCCCTACTGAAGCGGGGGCGATCGGCGCCGTCGGGGCCTTCCTGATCGCGCTGTTTCGAAACCGGCTGTCGTTTCGCGTTTTGAAGGAGGTCTTCCTTGATACGGCGCAGACGACCTCTGTCATCTTTATCATCCTCGTTGGTGCGTTGATCTTCTCCTCCTACCTCGCCGTGAGCGGTGCTTCAGGGGCTGTTTCGGCTTACATCGTCGGGCTGGATATGCCGATGATGGGCATTGTGTGCATCTACGCGCTGCTTTTGCTTGTCTTGGGCTGCATGGTCGACCCGGTTTCAGTGATGTTCCTGACCGTGCCGATATTCGTGCCCCCACTGGTGGCTCTGGGCGCACATCCAATCTGGCTGGCTATCGTAATCGTCAAGACATTGGAGATCGGTTTGATCACGCCGCCGGTCGGGTTGAACGCCTTTGTGTTGAAAGGTGTCGTGCCTTCCTTCTCGCTGCGCGAGATTTTTGGTGGGATCTGGTGGTTCCTTCAGGTGGAGGTCGTGACCCTCATTCTAATCCTCCTCATCCCGTCGATTGCGACCTTTTTGCCCGAACTCGCGTTTTGATGGCCGCTTTTGAATGGCGCCCCGACGCGGATCCATGGGCTCTGCGCCTTATTGGCACAAGTCTCATAGCCGGGCCAATTCGGGTGACCGGAACTCGGGCGCTTCGAAGGCATAATTTACCATAACATGTCTTAATGGATCAATACCTGTGGCCGCAAAGAGATAATGCCACTCATGCGCATTTCAGGAATGTCACTCCGCCCCAAAGCAAGATGAGGATGGTGGCTGAGATGTTGCCTTAACACACTGGGTTCAAAGTCCGGCGCGAGACGCTGCGTAAATTGATGGAGGAGGACGGCATCTGGTTGTCACACCAGCCGCGCCATCCCGGCATCGGTCAACCAAAACAGATCAAACAGGCTCACCGTGGTGTGTGAACAAAAACCTTGGGCAGTGGTGCATTTGCCCATGTGACGATGCGGATCCGCTGTGCAGGGCGGTTGACCAGATCGGGCGTTCCATCGCACTCTCGGACATGGACAATGGTAGGGCACCGGAATGTTTGGCACGCAAAACGAATTTGAACAGGACAAGACCGTCCCGCCGCTTCAGACCCTGCGATTTGAATCGCCGGTCGAATTATATTTGCGGATGCCTGAAATTGCAGGCTTTACCAAACACCGACCCACCGACGGGGAGGACGCGCTGAGCTTTCTTGAGCGTTTGCGTGCGTCGACCACACCCGAAGATGCCGTGACTTACTCCGCATTCGCGGCACAACCATCGACCTCGATCGCGTGGGGGGTGGAATCCGTCCGTATTACACTGCCGGACATGTCGGCGGACGATTTGCAGATGTTGGCATGGATTACCCAATGGATAGACAACCCGGTATCGGAAACGCGGTGGCGGGTCATGCGCGCCGCGATGTATGCGCCCCGGCGCACCGCGGTCGTGTATCTGGGGCTTGCCGTGGGATGGTCTGGCGGCGCGCTGGCGCCTAATGATCCGATTACTGCGCCAGCATGGCGCACCCCGAAGGCGGTGAATGCGGCTATCCTGCGCGCCATCGGCCAGGTCGGGATCGAGCAGCGATCGGTATCGCTTGCCCGAATCCTCGATCTGGCAGCGGGCCTGTTTCGGGTGTATTGACCGGCCAGATTACTGATCGCCGGGATCGAAGGGACGACATGAAGACGCTGACGCTGAGCATCGAGAATCACGCCACGCTTGAAAACGGCGGCCCGGTGTTCCTGACGCTCTCCGGCAAGGGCGCGCAGGTGGGGCGCAAGGCGGGAAACGATTGGGTATTGCCCGACCCGTCGCGTCATATCTCAGGCCATCACTTCGATATCGTTTTCGAGCGGGGGCAGTATTTGCTGATTGACGTCTCCAGCAACGGGACTTTCCTGCAGGGGGAGCGCTATCGCATCGACGGCGCGCTCGTGCTTGAGGCAGGGCACAGGCTGACCGTCGGGCATTACATCATCGGTGTGCAGATCGAAGAGAGCGCGCCTGCGCCCGCGCCCGCACCGCCGCCGGAAGATGAATTCGACGATGTGTGGGGGAGCTTGATACGCCGCTCTCCCGTGCGCCAGCCAACATGCCGCCGGGAAGCGGTTTCACACCGCCGCCGGGCCTGCAATCGCCGCCCGCCAATGCGCCCCCGCGCGACTACGGCGCCGGTACACAACAGCCTGATTATGGCCGGGCGGGCCGAACGCAGCAGGCGGTGCCCACCACTCCGCCGCCAAGTATGCGGCAGCCAAGTGACGCGATGCGCGATCGGCCGCCCGTCGCGATGCCGCCTGGCTACTCACCCTACCCCACGCCTGAATCGCCACCCCAGCGTCGCGAGATGCCTCAGGCACAGCACACGCCGCCCGGCTATCCGGAGCCGCCGGCCCATTCCGACAGTTTTGGCGCGCGGGACGGTCAGCGCGAACAGGCAGCGCCGCAACCTGCGCCCGTCGCCTCGGATAACGCAATGCTGCGCGGGTTCTTGCAGGGCGCCGGCATCGCGGATGCGTCCAAGATAAATCTTCCCCCCGAAGAGCTTGGGCGTCTGCTGGGTGAAATTGCCCGCAATGGGACGGGAGAGCTGATGCGCATGTTGCAGGACCGCGCGGCGGTCAAGCTGTTCGTCAGTGACGGCGATCGGACCATGCGCGCAGCGGAAGGAAACAACCCGTTGAAATTCATGGCCGATACCGAACAGGCGTTCGAGGCGATGTTTCTGACCCCGCGCGATGGGTACATGACGGGTGCGGACGGCTTTCAGAACGCGCTGGACGATATGCGCCGCCACCACAAGGCGGTGATCGCAGCGATGCAGCCGGCGCTTGCGGAAACACTCGACGGGTTGGATCCTGGAGAGGTCGAGCGTGCTGCGGGCGGTGGCGTGCTGGGCGGCGGTGGTCGCAAGGCGTGGGACGAATTCTGCAAACGCTGGGAAGCGCGCGCGGCGCGTGGAGACAACGGCATGCTTGACGCCTTTATCGCGGCATTCTCGCGACATTATTCAGAGGCGCTGCGCCGGAAATGACCTGCCGCCGCCCGCCCTGCCCGCATAAGGAATGGACCACATGAGCCTTGGATGGATATCCGAACCGGTCGATCCGGAAACGCCCGCGGGCGCGGATCTGTTTGAAACAGACGATCCGATTTACTCGGAATATTATTTCGACGCTTTGGGACGTTTGCCCGAAGCGGATGACTATGCGCGGATCGGCCTGTCGATGGGCGACGGGGCGAAACAGCCCGACACGATTTTCGATCCCAAGAGTGTGGCGCTCAATGCCGAGCTGTCAGCGATCGACGCGCTTTTGGCGCGCAGTCGTGATGTGCGGTTGCTGACCCTGCGGACCCAATGGTTTGCTTTGGCCGCAGAGCCGGAGGGGATGGTCAATAGCATTGCCGCGATTGCCGATCTGCTTGAGGCGATGCCCGAATTGGCCCACCCCGCCACAAGCGACGGCCCGCGCGATCGGCTTGATGCGCTCAATGACCTGGCAGCGGTCGGCCCGATGATCCTGCCCATTCGGTATCTCGATATCGCAGGGACAGGCGCCTCCCGTCGGCGGGTTATGGTTGCCCGGGGCAAGCTGACGGCCCACGACGGCGAAGATGATCTGAGCATCGACGCGATGTTTGCGGCGTTGTCCAAGTCACGCGAGCGTGTAACGGAAGTGACGGGTCAGCTGACCGGAATGCTCGATGCGCTTACCCGGATTGAAAATGCTTGCCTGGCCAACGAACGTCCGCATACGCCGCAGTTCGGCGCTTTGCGCGCCGAGATCGAGGGTATCCTTGAAATCATTGCCGAGGCCGATCCGGATCTCGCGCCGCAGAACGAAGCTGATGAAGCCGGTGAAAGCGTTGCGGAGGCAGCCGCGCCCAAGGCTGCCGCAGTTGTTACATCCGAGGTGCAGTCGCACGAAGATGCCCGCGCCCGCCTCGTCGCAACCGAAAGCTACTTCGCGCATCATGAGCCTTCTTCAGCCGCCGTCTTGTTGGTCACCCAAGCGCGTATGTTGATTGGTAAATCCCTGATCGACGCATTCGAAGTCCTGATGCCGAACTCTGCGCCGTTCTCAAAGGTCGCGTTCATTACCGATAACGGGTTTCAGTTGGCGCATCCGCAGCTCAGGACCCTTGCGAACGAGATGTTGACGGCACCACCGCCGGAGCCAGAGCCGCAACCAGAGCCCGCACCACCGCCCCCGGCCCCGCCAGAGGCGGTGACACCCGTGGAGGAGACTTTGGGTAGCACTGATGATGAAGGTGAGTCAGAGTCTGGAGACGATGATCACGCACCCGATACTGACGAAGAACGCAATAATGCGCCGGAAGCTGTTGCTGTAGAAGCGGATAGCCATGTTGCCCCTGCCCCCGTGCAACAGCCTACGCCCATCCGTGTGCGCGACAGCGCCGAAGCAAGCGCACAGATCCTCGCTGTCGAGACTTATTTTCGCGCAGTAGAGAAATCATCGCCCCTGCCAATGCTTCTCGCCCGTGCGCGATCCTACATCGGCAAGGATTTCGAAAGCCTGCTGAAGGAACTGGTGCCAACCGGAGACTTCTGACGCAGCAACGATTGGGTAAGGGAATCCGGCATTGACTCAGGGCAGAATTCCCGCACAACTAGCAGTTAAGATTAATTAAAGGGTTTTTGTCATGGCATCCGATACCGGTTCTGGACATATCCGGCGCAACCGTCCACCGCGCGTCAATATCGCCTACACCGATCCTCTCGACAGTGAGAAGGAAGTCGAACTTCCGTTCGTGATGGGCGTGATGAGCGATTTGTCGGGGAATGCGCCGGGTCGCGAAAAGGCCCCCATCGAGGAGCGGGTGTTCGAAAAAGTCACCAACAGCACACTCGATGCGTATATGGGCAAGACCGTCCAGCCCGGACTTTCGATCCTCGTCGATAACAAGCTTGAGCCGGACAGTGGTCAGAAGATGGGCGTCAACCTGCGGTTCAATTCGATGGAAGATTTTGAACCCGCGCAGATCGCCCGCCAGGTGCCCGCGCTGAACGAGTTGTTGCAGGCGCGTCAGCAGTTGGCTGACCTTCTGCTCTACATGACCTCCAAACCCAAAGCGCAGGAGCAAATCAAGGAATTGCTCAACGATCCTGAGCGGCTGAAGGTATTGGCCGCACAAGCCAAGGCGGAAGCCGACGCGCGTCGCAGCGCCGAGGAAGCTGAGGGCGGCGACGCGTAAGCGGCCGCGCTCCGGGATATTTGAAAAGGAATTCGCAGTGGCAGAAGAAGCTCAGATAAAATCGGGAGAATCCCAGGGCGCGATGAGCGAACTGGAAGATTTTTCCGCCATTCTCAAACAGACGATCAACCCGACAACCGAAAACGCCGAACGTGCGATCGACAACGCTCTGGCGACAGTTGTTCAGGCGGCGGTAGAAGATCAGACGCTCCTTGATGACGATGTGATCGACACCATTCAGGGCATGATCGCCGGGCTGGACAAGAAATTGAGCGCACAGGTCAATGAAGTTCTGCACAATGAGGATTTCCAGACGCTGGAAGCCTCCTGGCGCGGTCTTTCCTACACGCTCAACAATTCGGAAACAGGCGCATCACTTCAGGTGGAAGTGCTCAATTCATCGAAGAAAGAGCTCGCCTCGATGATGAAGCGGTATCCGGGCGCAAAATGGGATCGCTCGCCGCTGTATCGCCAAATCTATGAGCGCAAGATCGGAACACTTGGCGGGGACCCGATGGGGGCCGTGATCGGGGACTACTATTTCGATCATTCCTCTGCCGATGTCGCTTTGCTCAGCTCGATGTCCAAGATCTCCGAGGCGGCGCTGGCGCCGTTCATCTCTTCGGCAGGCCCCCGCCTGTTGGGTCTAGACAGCTGGAACGACCTGTCCAATCCTCCCGACATCGAGGATTTGTTCACGGCGTCGGATTATGCCGGTTGGAACTCCCTGCGCGAGAGTGAGAACGCGCGGTTCCTGGGCCTCGCACTGCCGCGTGTCCTCGCGCGCGAGCCATATGGCCCGGACAGCACCATGACCGTCGAGGAATTCAACTTTACGGAAGATACGGATGGTCACGGTGGGGCGAAGTATTCGTGGATGAATGCCGCGCATGCCATGGGCGTCAATATCAACCGCGCGTTCAAGGAATACGGCTGGACGGTTCGGATCCGCGGCGTTCAGTCAGGCGGTGAAGTTGCACAACTGCCGACACATCACTTTGATACCGGCTCCGGCGAAAAAGATCTCAAATGCCCGACTGAGGTCAGCATCGATGACCGACGCGAGGGCGAGCTGTCAAAAGTCGGCCTGTTGGGTCTCGTGCACCGTCAGAACACCGACAAGGCCGTCTTTTTGGGGGGGCAGTCGCTGTACAAGCCGAAGAAATACACAGATCCGCAGGCGACCGCGTCGGACAACATGTCGTCTCGTCTGCCCTACATGTTCGCTGTCTCCCGCTTTAGCCACTATCTCAAAGCGATGATCCGCGATCAGATCGGATCCAGCGCCGACAAGGATCAGATCCGGTCCAACCTGCAGACCTGGATCGATCAATACGTGACGCTCAATCCGGAGAATGCGGACGAGCGTGAAAAGGCGCGCAAACCTTTGGCCGCGGCGCAGGTCGAAGTTACCGAGGACGAACTCAATCCCGGATATTACACCGGCAAGTTCTTTCTCAAGCCTCACTTCCAGATGGAAGGAATGGATATCGGGATGAGCCTGGTCTCCAAGATTCCGCCACCAAAGTAACCAACGCAACTCAAGCAGTTACCACCGAAAAGGACATAGACTATGGCTGTCGATATTTTTCTGAAACTCAACAAAATCAAAGGCGAGTCGGTCGACTCCAAATACGCGGGCGAAATCGACGTTCTCCAGTGGAGCTGGGGCATGTCCCAGTCCGGCACAACGCACCTTGGGCCAGGCGGCGGTTCGGGCAAGGTCAACGTGCAGGACATCTCGATCACCAAATATGTCGATATGGCAACGCACGAGCTGCTCAAGGCCTGTGCGTCCGGTCTGCACATTGCGGATGGTGAGTTGATCGTGCGCAAGGCGGGCTCCGTCCCACTTGAGTACTTCCGCCTCAAGATGACCGACATCATGGTTTCGTCCTACCAGACCGGCGGGTCGGGCGATGGCATGGACCGTGTGATGGAAACCGTCACACTGAACTTTGCGAAGTACGAAGTTACCTACGCTTCGCAGAAAAACGACGGCTCCAAAGGCCCCGAAGGTCAGGCGGGCTTTGACATCGCGAAAAACGAAGCCGTTTGATCGTGAATTGATGTTGCGTGGCCCGCTCAGACGACGGGCCACGCAATTCAAGAACGCACTCGCATTGCGCAATGGCCTCCCGGACCTCATCCAAATCGGACGCGCGCGCAGCAGCGAAGCGTCGAATCCATCAGCGATCGCGCATTGCGCTATTCGACGTGTTCCGCCACGGATTCGAGAAACGCGACACCCGTGCGAAAACCACGATGGAGCCTGAAACGGGCGGCGGTGTCGTCGCGCGGCTTTCGGATCGCTCGAAGGCGCGCAGGCTTGGCGTCAGCGAGGAAGAGCTGCGGGCCCATGTGCGACGCCATCTCGAGACCCTGATGAATACGATACGACTGGACGCGGTGGATGATCTTTCGGACACACCGCATGTCGCTGAGTCGGTCCTGAACTACGGGTTTCAGGATCTCAGCAATCTGACCCGCAAGGAAATGATGGGCCGCCAGGTCGCCGAATCCGTCAAGGAAGCGCTCGCCCGGCACGAACCGCGATTGGTAAAGCGCAGCATCGCAGTCAGTATCAAATCGCTGGAGGGGGATGACTATCAGCGCGTGTTTGTCGAAATCAGCGCCGATCTGATCGCTGACCCTGCCGATGTCTCGATCGAATTCTCCGCCGATATCGATACCGGCGCGGGAAAGATCATTCTCAACAACCAGCGGATCTGACGTGCGGCGCGCGTTCAAAGACGCCTACGAGCGTGAATTGCTGCTGCTCAAGGAACGCGCGGCGCAGTTCGGCGCCGAGTATCCCGGGCTCGCTGACAGGCTTGGTGGATTGCTTGAAGAGAACCTTGACCCGTCCATCGCGGGTTTGCTCGAAGGGACCGCCTTTATGGCGGCGCGGGTACAGCTGAACCTCGACCAGCAGTTCCGCGTCTTTTCCGAAGAGCTTCTTGAGCATCTCAGCCCCGATATGTGCGCCCCCCTGCCCTCGGCGATGATGGTGCAAGGGGTGCCTGCAGCAAAGCCCGAAGAGTTACGTGGCGGCCCTACCATCGACAAGGGCAGCTATATTGAGGCGACATTCAGCAACCAGACCCGGCGCATCCCGATCCGCTACCAAACGACGGAGCCGATCACCTTCTGGCCGCTCCAGATCGCCGGGGCCGATTACCACTCAACGGCGACACCGCTCAATGCGCTGGGGTGTGACACGCCTGCCATGACGGGTCGGGGCGAGACACTGCGCACCGCCGCCGGGTTGGTGATCCGGCTGACCCGCACCGACAGGGCAGCATTGGATGGATTGGCGTGCGACGTGCTACCAATCCACTTCTGTGGCACGCAGACCGAGGCGATGGCGCTTTACGCTCAGGTTTTTGCTAATTTGTCGCGGGTCTCGCTCCGCTGGGAAGATAAGATGGGCACGCCTGTCTTCCGCCGCCTGCCCATACACGCGATTGAGCAGGTCGGTTTTGATGCGGATTGCCCGCTCTACCGCGCGGACGAACGGCAGTTTCCCGGCGTATCGACCCTGCTCGAATATTTCTCGTTCCCGCGCAAGTTCCTGGGCTTTCGCATCCGTGGTCTCGCCGATCATTTGCGCGGTATTCCCGAGAAAACGGTGCAGCTTGTCATGGAATTCGATGCGCCCAACACCCATCTGGCAAGCCATTTTAACCCGGATAATCTGCGGCTCTTTTGCGCGCCGGCCGTCAATCTTTTCGAAGATGAGGCAAAGCCGATTACGCTCGACAACAGGCACCACCGGTTTCTCGTCGCGCCAAACCGGGCGCCCGAGACGCATTTCGAGGTTCACAAGATCACCTCCGTGCGTGCGCAATATGAAGGCGTGCGCGACAAGGTGACTGCGCGGCCCCTCTACGGGTTGCCGCCAGCGGGCGCCACGCCGCGCGACGCACTTTACTATTCCGCCCGGCGCGAACGGCGCGGGCTTACGCCGGAAGAGCGGCGCGCCGGGGGAACGCGCTTCCGCTATGAGGGCACGCAGACATGGCTGACATTCTACGAGCCGCCGGACCACGAGCCCGCGCATTTGCTTTTGGTGAGTACGCTATGCTCCAGTCGGCATCTCCCCGAGATCGTCCCGATATCCGAGACGCCGTTTCACCTGCTTGACGATCGGATGATCCAGATGCGCCCGGTCACGGCCGCTACTCCCCCGCGTGAGGCGGTGGCGGAACTGGAAGGCGATGGGCCTCATCGGGCCCGTGCGGGAGACAACTACTGGCGTCTGATTTCCTTGCTATCGCTCAGCTACCGCGGCTTCATCCGTGCGGACGGTCAGGGCAATGTCGAAGCGCTGCGCGAAGTGATCAGGCTCTTTTCGGATGTGTCCGACCAATTGACCGAAACGCAGATCGAGGCGATCACAGACGTGCGTGCGCGCCCAAGGGTGCGTACAATCAAACGCCCCGATGGGTATCACCCTGCCCGCGGGCTCGAGATTACGCTGCAATTCGATGAAAATGTGCTGGATCCTGCCGCGATGATCGCGATGGGCGCGGCACTTGATCGGTTTCTCGCGGATTACGCGGCGATCAACAGCTTTACCGAATGCGTCATCGCCAACGGCAAGGGTAAAGAGATCAAGCGTTGGCCGCCGCGCGGTGGTTCGGGGCCGCTCCTGTGACCGGCGAAGAACACGCAGACGGCTCCTCGAAGGGCTGGGGATTTCTGAGCGCGATGCGCTTCGCCGAACGGCGTGCCAAGGGCAAGCCCCGCATCGGGAAAAGCACCCGCGTGGCACAGGACGCCGTTTCAATGGGTCAGGATCCGTTTACCGGATTTCCCGATAGCGACCTTTCACAGATTGACCTCGCCGCGGACCCGCCCCGCATCCGCCCAAGATTTCTGGGGTTCTTTGGTCCTTTTGGCCCCCTGCCCGGCGCCCAGACCCGTGAAGTCGCCTTTTGGACGCGCAATGGTGACAGCAGTTTCGTGCGTTTCGCCGATATCTTTGTCACCCGTTTCCAACAGCTGTTCTATCGCAGCTGGTCGGATGCGCGGGCGATCACACAATTCGACCACCCGACGGGGGGGAATTCCCCCGTCACCTGCGCGCCTTTACCGGCGATGCAAGTGCTGCGCATGACGGCACAGCTATCGTCGATGACACGGTCCGGGTTTTCTACACCCCGCTGATGCACGGCAGGGTGCGCAGCCCGGTGAAGCTCCGCGAAATGCTGTGCGTGCACTTTGGCGTGGAAATCCGGGTAGAGGAATTCGTGACAAGCTGGCTGGACTTTCCCGCCGAGGATCAATCATGCATGGGCTTGTCCGGCATGTCGCTGGGGCGTGATCTGCGCGTTGGCAAGCGCGCGCCGTCGATCAATGAAAAAATCGTCCTGCACGTGGAATGCGCAAGCCTCGACGAATACCGCAGCTTTTTGCCGGGGCGCACGCGTCAGGCAGAGCTGAAGGATCTCGTGATCGGCTATACAGGCGGGTTTCTGGAGGTCGATGTGGCGCTTTGGCTGCCACGACGCGCCATCGGCGGTGCCGCCCTTGGCACGACGACAGAGCTTGGCTGGACCTCCGCAATGCCGCAGACTGCTTCGGCTGGGCGCGCTGACGAACGCGCGCTTGTGCGCGCATGCCAATATGCATTTGATATGGAAAATAACTTTCTTACGGGGACTTAGATTATGGCAGCCGAGATTCAGGTCGAGAAATATGCGGGGAAGCTGAACCGTACGGGCTATGATGCTTTCATCAAGGCGATGAGCATGGCGCGCGGCGAAGGCCACCGTCACGTCGATGTGCTGCACTGGCTGTATCATGTCGTGTCCAACAAGCAGTCGGATCTGTCGTGCATGTTGTCGCAGTTGGGTCTGGATCGCGGTCGGGTACTTTCCGATCTGACGGATGCCTTGGGCCGCCTCGACAAGAACGTCACCGAAATCCCGGCAATCTCCGACAGCATGGCCCAGATGTTGAAGAATGGTTGGGTCTATTCGACGCTGCTGTTTGGTGAGGTCCAGGTCCGCTCGGGCCATGCGCTGGTGGCTCTTTTGTCGTCAAGCGAACAGCGGCGCGTCCTGTCGCGTCTCTCGACCGTACTGGGAGAGTTGTCAGCGGACCAGATCGCTAAAGAGGCGTCGGCTCTATGGCGTGACAGTGAAGAGGGCGACATGCGCCCGATGGACGGCACGGGCCTTGGAACACCTGCGGGCGCGGATGACGACGGACCGGGGGCAAGTACCGCGTTGGGGCGTTTTGCCAAGGATATGACCGCCGCCGCCGCGAGCATGGACCAGATCGTCGGCCGGGATGACGAGATCCGGCAGATCGTGGATGTATTGCTGCGCCGCCGACAGAACAATCCGATCCTGACCGGTGAGGCAGGTGTGGGCAAGACCGCCGTCGTCGAAGGGTTCGCCCAACGGCTCGCCGCCGATGATGTACCCCCCGCATTGAAGGGAACAAAGCTGTATGAGCTGGATATCCAGTCGATGCAGGCGGGGGCATCGATGAAGGGCGAATTCGAACAGCGTCTGAAATCGGTCATCGACGAGGTGCAGGCCAGTCCCGTACCCATCATCCTGTTCATCGACGAGGCGCATACGCTTATCGGTGCCGGTGGCGCAGCTGGGACAGGTGATGCCGCCAATTTGCTGAAACCCGCGCTGGCCCGTGGCACGTTGCGCACGATCGCGGCCACGACATTCTCGGAATATCGCAATTATTTCGAAAAGGACCCGGCTCTGACACGTCGATTCCAGCCCGTCGACGTGGCCGAACCGGATATCGAACGCTGCTGCTTCATGCTGCGGGGGATCCTTGGCCCGATGGAGGCGCACCACGGTGTGCGGATCTCGGACGAGGCTATCGTGGCCGCGGTATCTCTTTCGGCGCGCTACATTCCCGCCCGGCAATTGCCGGACAAGGCGGTGTCGCTTCTGGATACGGCCTGCGCCCGTGTGGCCGTCAGCCAGGCCAGTACCCCGGCACGCATCGGCGATCTGCGTCAGGCGATCCGCGCGCTGGAGGTCGAAATCGCCAGCAAGGAGGCAGAACGTGACCTGGGCCGCACCGATGAGGACCGGCTTGCCGAAGCCGTGGTGGAAAAAGGGGCCCTCGAGACCGAGCTTGCGGAGTTTGAAGGGAAGTACAGCGCGGAACGCGCCCTCGTTGAGGATATTCTGTCGCTGCGCAAACGCATTGCCGAAGGAGTCGGGGGCGACGCCGAAGAAATCGCGGACGCCCGCCCGGACGCCGAAGCCGAGGCCACTACCGAAGCGGCGCAAGTGACGCCCGCACAGGACATCGACGCCGCCCACGCCGACCTGGCGGCCAAGATGGCGGAACTGGCCGATGCCAACCCGGACGAGCGCATGGTTTACGCGCATGTCGACGCGCAATCAGTGGCGACCGTCATTTCGGACTGGACCGGCATCCCCGCGGGACGCATGGTACAGGACGAGCTGTCGGCGGTGCTGACATTGGCCGACCGGTTGAATGAACGTGTGATCGGGCAGGACCATGGATTGCGCACTATCGCCAAACGCATCGAGACGAGCCGGGCCGGCCTTTCCAATCCCGACAAGCCCATCGGCGTCTTCATGCTTTGCGGCCCTTCCGGCGTCGGCAAGACCGAAACCGCCTTGGCACTGGCCGAGACTCTTTACGGCGGTGAGCAGAATATCATCACCATCAACATGAGCGAGTTTCAGGAAGCCCATTCGGTTTCCCTGCTCAAGGGCGCACCTCCGGGCTATGTCGGCTATGGTGAAGGTGGCCGGCTGACAGAAGCCGTCCGGCGCAAACCCTATTCCGTCGTCCTGCTCGACGAGATCGAAAAGGCGCACCCCGATATTCACGAGCTGTTCTTTCAGGTGTTCGACAAGGGGATCATGGAGGACGGCAACGGTCGCCCGATCAATTTCAAGAACTGCCTGATCTTGCTGACCTCGAACGTCGGCACCGAAGTTATCATGGAGATGGCCGAAGCCGGCGAGGCGGAGCCTGACGCCGAGGAGTTGGCGGCAGCTTTGCGCCCGTTCCAGCTTGATGTGTTTCCGCCCGCACTTTTGGGTCGCATCGTGTCGATCCCCTATTTCCCGCTGGGTCGGGAGGCATTGGCGGATATCACCCGGCTCAAGCTGCGTTCGGTCGCCAAGCGGCTGAAGGGCACGCACAACGCCGAAATGATTTACGGGCAGGACGTGCTCGATCATATTACGGCGCAGTGTCTGGACCCCGACAGCGGTGGGCGGATGATCGACAACATCATCACCAACTCAATCCTGCCGCAGATGTCGCGCCGCGTTCTGGAAAGAATGGTCGCAGGCGAAGAATTCGCCACCCTGACAGTCACGCTGGAAAACGGCGATTTCAGCTACGCATTTGCCTGAGAGAGGATCCCTCGATGTCAGCGACTTTCTATACGGTAGAGCCCGGCGATCAGCTCTACCGGATCTTGCGATCCCACTACGGCGACGGAACATTTTTTGAGCGCGGCGAGGACATCATTGATCTCGTGCGCAAAAGTAACCCGCAGATCACCGACATCGACCGTATTTTTCCGGGACAATCGATAGCGCTTCCCGGCGCGCCGGGGCTGCGGGAGGTGGCGCGACCGCTTGATCCTCACCTGCAGGCAGAGATCCCGTTGATCTGCAATGAACTTGCAGGCGCGAGCCCTGCCGCGCGCGGCTGGATGGCCGATGTGACGGCAGACATGGTTGGCGGCAAACTCGCGAACGCCGTGGGCAGCTCTTACGTGCAATACGTCAAATCCCAATCGCAAAAGGCCCTTGAAAGCTTCACGCCCGTGATACGGAACCAAAGCCAGCGCGCGTCACGGGAAATCACGCGCGGCGCCTACGACGGGCGCCGGATCAAATACCTGGGCGCCTACGACAAATCGCTTGGCGGTCTCAAACCCCTGCACCGCCCGTTCAAGCAGTCGCGCGCCGTGTTGCACGTAAAGCCTCACGCCGATGTGCCGGCGGGTGCCCTGCTGAGCGAAGTGAAGACGCTGAACCGATATCTGCGTCTGGCGAGCAAGGGCGTCACGGTCATACGGGTCATCTCCTTTGCCGAAGTGGCGACAGACGTCGGCATGGCCGATACCGGATCGGCCCAGGCACAGCTGATGGCCAAATCAGGCGGCGGTTTGATCGGCGGCGTGTTTGGTACGGTGGCGGCAGGAGCCGTTTTCGCCGCAGCCGTCGCCACGCCCGTCGGCTGGGTTGCGGTTGCGGGCATCCTCCTGGCCGGAGCGGGTGGCGCGGCGGGGTCAATCTTGGGTGAAGAACTTGCCGATCGCGCGTCGCGTGGAATGCTTTACGACGCGAACGGGCGCGCCATCTACACCGAGAAGCTGCTCAATCCGGCGTCGATCAGCCTTCCGTAGCGGGCGACCCCTTGGAACGGCTTGAGGGTCGGAATTTCCTGACCTGACAGGGCGCGCAAACTTCTCTACCATGGCGATAGTTTTGACCCGGAGAGATTTTTGCAATGCCTATCAATAGATCAGTGAATATCCTGCGCAGCGTCGGCGCACGCGGCGCCAATTCGAAAACCGATGTGGCGGCGATCCAGCAGCAACTCAATGACCTGATGAACCCGCCGCGCACCTATCTCAAGGTCGATGGCGTTTCGGGCAACAAGACTGAAACAGCGATCCGCGATTTTCAGCGCAGCGTTTTGGGATTTCGTCGGGGGGACGGGCGTGTCGACCCCGGTGGAAAGACGCTAGCAGGGCTAAACAACCCGATGTCTGAAGGTAAATGGGCCGGGATGTCGATGATGCCGGCGGATGCGCAGCCAACACCACAAACGGGCCCGGATTCGTCGGATCTGACACGCGTACCCGACGTGCCACCAGGGGTCTACACCGCATCCGAACTGGGCAAAATCGAAACACTCTACGCACATTTTGCAAAAGCCCATCAGCGCAAGGAAGGCAAAGACACGCTCGATAATATGGTGATCAATGAGTTTCAGATCATCAAGAATCTGCTCGCGGTGCCTGGTATCCTGCAATACGGCGGTGAATTCATCGACGGTGTCGTTGCCATGAAACGGGCCGGATTTTCGGGCCGCGAGATTGCGACGCTGTTCAAGACGGTGATGACCAACAGCAAAGGGGCGACCTTTGACGAATTGGTTCAGATCTTTCGACTGTTCAGCAAAAATCCGCGATTGGCGTCGACGCTCAAGGCGCTTGGCCGCGTCGCGATTGTTGCGGGCGTCATTGTCTGCGTGATCGAGGCTGGTAATCATTTCCGCAAGGGCGATATTGGGCCCGGGATGGCGGAAATCTACGCCGCGTTGATGGGCGCGATGATCCCCTGGGCGGCAGCGATGAATGCGGTGCAGGGGCTGGTCTATGCCTACTATCCGAACGTCAAAGACCCCTATGTCGATGCGACGTTCAAACTGATGATCGCACTTGACCCGA
The DNA here is from genome assembly GCF_018200035.1 of Sulfitobacter albidus. Lineage (NCBI taxonomy): Bacteria > Pseudomonadati > Pseudomonadota > Alphaproteobacteria > Rhodobacterales > Roseobacteraceae > Sulfitobacter > Sulfitobacter albidus. Next base: position 102,013 of record NZ_CP073582.1, read on the forward strand.
TTGGCGCAGGCAAGAACGCCGTCGATACCGGATGGACGCTGATCAAGACAGTTATCATCGCTGCCTCCACCGGGAAATACCCGCTGCATGAGATCGAAAACCTTGCGAACCGGATGCGGAATTCGCCCCTCAAACCGTTCACCGACCTTGGCGATGATCTGGGGGATTTCATGGCGCAATCCTGGGGGATCAGCTGCTTTGGATCGACGATAAGCTGCGCGGCTACTGACCTATAAAGAGGCCAGAAGGGTATTGAGCCCTTCTTTATATCTTTTCACCTGCGCAGGCTCGACAGTTTGCGCAGGAGGCAAAGCCGGTGCCGCAGCGACAGCCGTGCGACTGATCCGACCCATTTTACGATCGGCCCAGCTGGTCATCCACCCGACCGTGCGCCCGCGCAGGAACGGGTTGGCATTCACGACCCCTGCCCCCATCACGGCCAGCACGGTTGCGTTTGCATCGGCTCTCAAGGCGGTATTGGCGCCTGCGGGCCCCAGAAAATGCGCAAGGTAAAGCCGGCCGGGAGTGATGGCGTGGCCGCGCGCGCGCAGAAATGCCTCGTTCTCGCGCGCGAGGTTCGTGACCATCGCTCGGCTCAGGGCCGGATCAAAGCGTAGCTCCAGAAGCTCCGCCCGGCTCATCTTGGCGACAAGGTCTGGTCGGTAGGTTTGCATCATCCTGATCCACGTCGAATTAATGAATTGACCAAGACCGGTCGCGCTCGACCTGCTGTTCTTGGCACGGGCATTGCCCGCGCTTTCAACCTTGATGATCTGCGCGACCAATGCCTCGACCGCGCCCGAGGCTTTCGGGGCCGCGAGCGCAAGAGGATCGACTGGCTTCCCATTGAGGTGCAATTCAAAATGCAGGTGAGGTCCGGTCGAACGGCCCGTCGTCCCGACAAAGCCGATCAGCTGCCCGGCGGAAACTGTCGCCCCGCGCTTGATCCCCGGTGCGAATTCATGCTGGTGCGCGTAGCGTGACTGCGCCCCGCCCGGATGATCGATATAGATGATATTCCCGTAGCTGGGAGAACGGTCCGCCCGGCTGATCCGGCCTGCGGCTACCGCGTGGATCGGTGTGCCGGTCGGCGCCGCCCAATCGACGCCATTGTGGTTTATTGTCCGGTTCAGAATCGGGTGGTGTCTGGGTCCGAAACTGGAGGTTTTTGTGCCCGCAACGGGCATAAGAAATCCGGCGCCGAGTGCCCCGGGACGCTCGCCACCGCCACCGCTGCCGCCACCGGTTTCGGGTACGTAGCAGCCAAAAGGCGCCTCTGGCGTGCGCGGGCGCAACACGTAGCATTTGAAATCAATGTCTGGTCCGGTCAGCGATGCGAACAGAATCTGCCCCGCCGGGGCGATGCCACGTGCTTCTTCACCGATGAGGACACGCAGACGATCCTGTTCGGTTGCGATGCGGTTCAGATCCTGCCCCCGGCTCAGCATCACCATCAATTCGCCCACCAGCTCGGAGGGCATGCCGTTGCGCAGAGCTGTGGCATAAACCGCGTCTTTCAGCGTGACCTCTCCTTGGTTGCCGCGGGCGCGAACGGCGCGGCCTGCACGTTCCAGCAAGCGATCCTCAAACCATGGGTCCGCGCTGCGTTCAAACCGGCCGGGACCCGGCTGGGCAAAACTCGCCAAGTATCCTTCCGCTGCATAGAGCGAGATTTGAAGGATCTCCGCACCGGGACGATCCCTGGCCATCCGAAGAGCGACCAGCCCGCCTGCCCCGATTTCGGCGTAGCGGTCCACAGCGCCGCCATCGGCGACCGACAAACGCGAAAGCGCGGAGAGCAGCCGGTCTGCTTCCTGTGTCGAAACATTCTGTTCTGTCAGGATTTCCTTGAGGGATTTTGCCCCCCGCAACCGGACGACCTGATCGCGAAACAGGGGCGCGCGTTCGGTCGAGCCCCGTGCGGCAACTTCGGTGGTCGTATTCTTGATAACCGTTTCAACGTAGCTGACATTCTGTAACCCGGCATCACCGCCATCGAGTACTTCGCCCCAACTGCCTTCACCGTCATCGACAGTGACGGTCGTCCCCGCTGTGACGCTTTGCGCGACCGGTCCGGTATCTTCCTCGACAACCGGAGTGATCGCCCCCTCGCGCCGCGCCTGAAACGCCGCGAGGTCTGCGGCGGTTGAAGGAAGCGTGATCTGCACCTGCTGAGCCGCATCGAACAAGCTGTCCTCGATCACCGTGACTTGATCGCCCCGCCGCGCCCGATTGGCGTCGATCTGGTTTTCCAACAGCAAGCGGCGCGTACCGCCCTGCGCGCCTTCAGTCAGATTGATGATCATCGGCGCGCCACGAATATCAAGAAACGCATCTGCCGCGGCAGCCCGCAATTCAATCCGCCCCTCGTCGGATGCCTCGGTCTGCACCAGCGACAGACTTTCGTCGCCGTCCGTGTCGGCAGTTTCGGTCGGGACGGTGTCCGAGGTCCCTTGGCCAAGAACGTAGAACCCCAGGAACGCGACAAGCGAAAGCGCCACGGCACCCGCGAGCCCAAGGGCAATCAGGCGACCAATCGCGCGCCGACGCTGACGACGCCGCAGAGCGCGTCCGCTGCCTGCGAATTTTGGATCCACATCAATCATAAACGCGGGTCTTTGCCGATCCCTATCGCAGCGGGACGCATGCTAGCGAAATACGCCGACACCGGACGTCGCCTTGATGCGCCGTTTCGGGGCTGGGGCGGGTTGAGATCTGGCGGCAGGGGCCGCGCGTCGGGTGGGTGCCGCGGCGGTTGCCGCGCGGCGAGGCGCAGCCGCGGTTGTGCGGCGTGGTGTCGTGCTGCGAGCAGCCGCGACGGGTGCAGGACAGGCGATATCCTCCCGTCCGATAATGGTACGGAACAGCCCGTTCGAAGGCTCCTGATCGGGCCAGTCGACGCCATCCACTTCCTCGAAGTAGGCGGAAACGGACCGGCGTGATCCCGGCCCCCAGGCGCCGTCAATGCCTGATCGGTAACAGTTCATCCGGGCAAGTTCTGTCTGTAGGGCGCGACGCAGCTCCGCGTCGGGTGGGTCCAGATGCCCGCCGGAAAGCAGCTTGGCAAATAATTCCGGATCCGATGCCCGCAGCTCGGCGCGCGCGGCGACGTCGTCGTAGCGCAGTCCGATCTCCTCAACGGTAGCGGGGAGCAAGCCTTCGATGCCGAAAGCTTCCTCCTGTCGTGGCGCGATCCGTCCGAGAATGATCGAGGGTTGCGGCGCGCCATCCGCTGAACTGAGCGCCACCCTGCTCGCTTGCGTTCCAGGTGACATTCGAGGGGCCAGATCAGGCTGTGGCACGAACGCGGCAATGAGAAAGCCGTCATCGGCAACGTCGATCTCGATCGGGCTCGCAGAGATCGATTGCGCCAGTCCATGTACAGGCAACAGCATCATCGCCGTGAGTGCGGCTGCGCAAATGCGCATGGATTCGGACAGACGTGGGATCATACGTGTAAATTAACCCCGAACACCCTTTTGGGACAAGGGCGCGCGATCAGCTGTCGTGGGTCGTGATGAAAAATGTCCAACGCTCTGATCGCCGGGTGTCGACCTCTTCGAATTCGGCCGCGATATGGCCCCGGATCAGGCAGTCCTGACGTCCGCGGATCCTGAATTCACCGGGGGCCACGCACATACTCGTGTCGCCCGCCAGCATCGAGCCGTTGAAGACGTCGCGGGCGTATACGTAGATGTAGCGCGACGTCAATGAGTCCTCGACCACATTGGAGCATTGATTCGGGCCTACAATCCACCAACCCGACGTCTCCCAGTCATCCACGTCGTACAATCCAATCGCGACATTCACGACATCGAGGGTCTGATTGCACACCCGGAAATTTGCATCCGCACTGGGCGACGTCCCGGCCAAAGTAAGAATAAATACCAAGAAAACAGGGATGCACCGCCCCGTAAAACGGTTGCATGCCCCGCTAAATCGCCGACACCTTGAGGCCCGGCTGTGGTAATTTTCGCGCGCCATTATTCATAATTGGCACAGCTTGATGGATTTCACCACCTTATGTGTTATGTTCTTTCGCATGATCAGGCATTTCATCATCTGCGTTGCCTTGTGCGCCGGTAGTGGCGCGGGCGCGTTTGCGCTGTCGGTGGCGCATGAACGCAGCTTTGCCGCGTCGCTTGCCAGCTACCAGATTGCCACGCGTGGGCCGTCGATTCCGGACGCGGAGCCTGTACAGGCACGCTATGTGATGCCAACACCGGTCGCTCCGATTGCCAGAACACTGCCAAAGCAAGCGCCAGTGATACCGGCTGCGGCTTTTGCGCCGTCGCACGCGGAACCGGATGCCGCCGCGCCCGAGGAGCACATGATCGTGAAACGTCCCCGGCAGCGCCCGGGCGTGACGGCCCAGAAAACCGCGAATTTCGCGCCCGTCGTTTTTCCGAAGATCAATCGGGTCCCTTCCGTACCGCAGGCACGCAAAAACGCGCCAACGCGGGTGGCGATCGCACGGCCGTCGGTACGCGCTGGCCGTGGTCCGATCCGCGCTCCTGATTTCTTGATTGGCGTGTATCGCTAATCAAATCACCGGTTGACATATGAGTCACCGACGCCCCTAATCTTTCGTGTTTGAACGGTGGGGATTAAGACGTTGATTAGAAATTTCATGGCTATTTGTATTGGCGTGGCGGTATTCGCAACCGGCGCCAGCGCGCAGGAAACAACCGAAAATCCCACTCTTACACTTGAATTGAACAGGGCGTCCGCCTCAGACAGCGGCGGGTGCCAGGTTGTCTTTTTCGCCCAAAACGGTCTAGGCGTTGATGTCGATGATGTGACATGGCGCCTTGCCGTGCTCGACAACGAGGGTGTTTTCCGCAACCTGCTGTCACTTCCTTTGGGAAGCCTGTCGAAAGGCAAGCGGCGTATCGTCCAATATAACCTTCCCAGCCCTTGCGAGGATTTCTCGGAGATTATCGTCAACGAAGTCGCCACCTGTGAAGTCGATGGCGGCGCGAGCAATCAATGCATGACGCAGCTTGATGCACGCTCCCGCGCCGACATCGCGTTCGGGATCTGACCGGATCTGCCGAAAGGGGCATTCAATGGAACTGACGATCTTTCAGCTGACCTCTTTTGTGGTCTACGGCTTTCTTGCGATCCTGTCGCTCTTTGCGGTCTCAGTCGGTTTGTTCAAAACGATCCAATTTGCGCGGCTCGGCGTCGGGCGCCGGAGGGACGCTGAAAAGATCCTCGATGATTGGCTGAACGGACGCGTCGAAGCCGCGATCAGTGCCGCCGGTCAGCGCAAATCAGTGCTTGCGCGGATATTGCAGGCGGTGTTCTCGGGCGTTCAGGCAAGGCCGGGCGATGCGGCCTACGCCGAAGAGCTTTCGCGGCAGACCGCCATCGTCGAGCTGGCCTCACTGAGCGAGCGCATGCGCTCGCTGGAAATGGTTGTTCAGGCGGCGCCGATGTTGGGACTTTTGGGGACGGTGATCGGGATGATCGATAGCTTTGCCGTGCTTGCCGTCACCGACGGGGCGATTGATCCAACGCAATTGGCGGGCGGTATCTACGTGGCGCTGACCACGACCGCCGCCGGGTTGTCGATTGCTCTGGTCGCGTTCTTTATCGCAAGCTGGCTGGAAAGCCGTATCGACCGTGAGCGCAACATGATGGAGGCGCTGATGTCTGCAGCAATCCACGGGCGCGTCGATCCCAACGCCGGAGCCGGCTGAGCGCGGCGATGCATAGCCGTGTCGCCCCCTTACCCGCGCGCCCGCGCAGCTACAAGTTTTCGCTCACGCCGCTTGCGGATGCGATGTTTCAGCTGCTGATCTTCTTCATGCTGACGTCGAGCCTGACCCCGTTTTCGCTGGTGACCCTGCGTGGCTCCCCCGACGCGGCGGGTGCCAGTGAGCCCGGTGCGCAGACGCCGCAGGTCGAAGACGCCTCCTCGTCGACCCCTGCCAGCGATACCACCGACACACCCGGTATCACGATCTGGACGCTTGGCGACGGCATTGTTGTGGTAAACGAGCAGATCTTCAGCCGCGATCAGCTGCCGGAACTGGCGGAGGCGATTGGAACACAGGATCGCCCCGGGAAGATCGTCCTACTGGTCGGTGATCTGGCGCGTGTTCAGGATGTTGCGTCGGCGCTGGATGCGCTTCAAGCGGCCGAGGTGGAATCGGTTCAGATCACAAGGTCCACACAATGAGCCTGCGCCTGCCTCCACGGCGCCCGCCGCTTGTGATAGACAGTGGTCTGGCCATTGTGAACATCGTGCTGTTGCTGATCTTCTTCTTTCTAACGACGGGGTCGCTGTCCAGCACACGGGACTTCACGGTGAGCTTACCCGACACCAGCGAGCTGCCGCTGGATTTGCTGCCCGACCCTTTGCTGGTGCTCGACGCGAATGGGGGGATGACCCTCGACGGTGTTGCGGTAGCACAGGGCGATCTTGCGGAAGCGCTTGGCGATAACCCGGCGCTGCACGTTTTGGCCGAACGCGACGCGAATGCAGGTGTGCTCCTCGACACGCTTGCCGCCGAAGCGTTGATTGCGGTCGAAGTCCGCCTGGTCACTGTACATCGCCGCGCAGCCGGCAACGGGTCGCCGTGAGCTTTCTTCCCTATGAAAGGCCGCCGCCATCAGTGTGGCTCGGCTCCTGGCTTGGATCGTCCGTCCTGCATGGCGGCGTCGCGCTCGCGCTGCTGACGTCCTCTGTCGCATTCGTTCAGGCGCCCACTGGGACGATCCTGAGGGCGCCGGAATTCGAGGTAACACTGGAAATTCTGGACGCTGCGATCGTCACTCCCGACGCGGCACTCGAAGAGCCGCTTGTGCCCCCTGACGCGGAACCACTGCTGCCCGAAGCCGCGGAAGAAACCGATCCCGAAGAGGAGTCATTTCTTACGCCAGAGCCTGCGACACCGGATGGGTTGCTGCCTGACGCTGATGCAATTGCGCCAGACGCGCTGCTTCCGGATGAGGATCCTGCGGTGACGGGTGCCTTGTTACCCGAGGCGGATCCGATTGTTCCCGATGTGGATTCCGGCAGCCCTGTCGCGCAGGAAATCGAGGGGGTCGAACCCGTAGAAACCGCGCTGACAGACCCTGACTCAATTCTCCCCTCCCCTCTTGTGGATGAACAGGCCGTGCCCGCTCCCGAACCGGTCGATGTGCCGTCCTCCCTGCCGACGGTCGAGCCCGAGAGCGATATCCTCTCCGTCGAAGATATCCTTGCCCCTGAGCCAGTGGAGCTTTCGCCCCTGGCGGAACTCGTGGCACCGGCCCAGCCCGAAGTGCCGTCTGCGGTGACCCCAGAGGTGATAGCGCAGGAGCCGCTCGTGCTGACACCGCAGGCATTCGAATCTGAGGCTGATGATGTGCAGCCGGTTGAGCCAGAATTGCCGGACACCGTCGCTTTGCTTGCGCCGGAAATCTTGGCAGAGGAAAGCCCAGAGCCAGCCGTGACCGACGATGAGCCGGAGGGGGCACTTCATCTGTGCCTGCGCCTAGGCGCATTGCGGCGCCCGATCCCGTCACCGCGCAAATCGGCGCGCTGTTGCGTCGTATACGTGCGCTGCCCCCCGAGCGATGCATCGCAGCCCTGCCCCGCCGCACCGCCGATGGTGCCGGTGTCTCCTTCATCGGCGCTGATTTAACCGAAATGGACGGGTTTGCCGCCCGTGCGCTGGATGGCATTGACCCGGCACCTGTTCAGACCCGTGAAATCGTGGGCGCACCCCAATGCGCGACGATTGACGCCGTTCAGCAAATGGCGGGCTATCCCGCCGGGCGTATCGGCCTTGCCGTCGAAAACGTGAGCCTGCGCAGTGGTGACACATTGCAAGGTCGGGTGCTTGGCGCGGGGGGTTGTTCCTGACACTTCTGGTGATCGACGATAACGGCGTTGTGCAGGATCTGGCGCGGTTCACGACACTGGACGGCAACACGCCCGTCTTCGACGCGCCAGTGGCGCGCGCGGGTCCGGCAAGGGCAACGCGCCAGATCCTTCTGGCGGTGGGGTCGCGGGATGCACCGCTGGATCTGACGGGGCGGATCGGGCAAACCGCGCAAACCTTCTTTGGCAGCCTGCCTGCCGGGACACTTTCATCCCTGGTCTTCGGTGTCACGACATTTGACGTACGCTAGGGCGTAATCTCGACAATGCCGATATCAACGCTGCCACCTGTGCCGCGCGCCAACTCAGCATCGATCAGCGGCAGGATCGCTGTTGCCGCAGTCCCGTCCGTCATGGCACCTGCCCGGACAAGCGCCTGATCCGACGCGACCGCAAGCAAAAGGTAGCGCCCCGGTTGTGCTGATGGCAGGCGAAACGAAAACTGCTGCACATCGCCGACCGGATCGGCAAGTCGGCTCATCAGCGAAAATACGCCCCCGCCGGGCGTGACAAGCGCGAGCCAAGTTTCGCGCCCCGAGATATTGTGCAGCGTCCCAACGACGCCTTCGCTGCGCGAGACACCACCACTCGCCAGGCTCATTTCCAAAGGCTGCGCGGGCGTTCCCTGGAAATTGCGTGTGAGATCGACTGCCGGGCACTGTGGCTCTGTCAGCGTTTGGGTCATCATATCGGGCTGCATGCCAAATCGGGAAGCGTATTGCGTGGGCACGTCCGGCAAGTCCGACGGCACGGGCGCATACCCCTCAAGAAGTCCCGCGTTGCGACCTTGCGCCCGCAGGCGGACCAGGGTGCACGGTGTTTCGTCAAGCGCTTCGGCCAGAAAGGCCGCAGGGCTGCCGGCGATACGTTCGGGTGCGCCATCCTGCGGGGGAAGCGCTGTTGAAGTGGGCACGCCCGGCTGACCCGCAACGAACCACCCTCCCACGCCAAGGCCAGCGAGCACGAGACCTGCGGCAACGATTTTACCAAAGCCGCCATTGCTTTGCGCCGGGGCTGTCGGCGTCACGGTCTGCGCCTGTCTTGGGCGGGGCAAACCGGTCAATGTCGCACCGGGGGCAGCTTGCAACCCGGGCACGCTGCGGGTTTCGGTCGGAGGTGCGGGGCGCGGCCCAAGATCCGTCAGCTGCTGCCCACCGGCAATTCCGCGCAGTCCCGCGATGACCTCGGCCATTGATGCAATGCGCTGGCCGGGATCGGGTTGCAACATCTTGTAGAGCAGGGACTGGAAGCGTTCGGGCACGGCGGTCAAATCGGGGACGGCCTGACGTTTTTGCACCGCATCCACGATGCTGTCGCCCATCGCCATCGCTTGCCCTGTCAGCGAGACGATCATCAACAGCGCAAGTGAATACACATCACTCGGCGGCCCAGCCTCCCCGCCGTAGGCCCCCAGCTGTTCGGGAGAGACATATTTGAGCTTACCGGCAAATTCATTGCCGAGCGTGCCATCGGCAATCTTCGAAGACCGCGAAATCCCGAAATCGATCAACAATGCCTTGCTGATATCATCGTCCGGCAACATCACATTGTCCGGTGACAGATCCCGGTGCACGATCCCGATTGCATGCGCGCGTTCGAGGCCGCCCGCCAGGCGCAAAAACATCTCGCAGGCCTGCTCCTCATCAAGCGGCCCGCGTTCCTTGATGCGATCAGATAGTTTCGTCCCCTCGATAAAGCCCATGACCAAGGCGTGCAGGTTGAAATTGGTGTCCGGGGGGACGTAAGCGAAATAGCGCACGATGGCATCGTGATGCAGCTGGCGCAGTGTCCGCGCCTCTCGACGAAACATCTGTGCGACGCGCGGATCCTCCGCCATTTCCGGCAGGATGACCTTGATCGCTACGGATTCGCCTGTCCCGATCTCGATCCCGCGGAAAACACGACCCATCCCGCCGTGATCAATCCGTTCTTCGACGCGGTACATGTTGTTGATGACATTACCGATTTCCAGCGTGCGCAGCGGTGTTTGCGTGGCGGGGCCGGTAGAGATCGTATCGGTCATCGTCACCGGCCGCGGCGGGGTTGTGGGACGCGAGACGACCGTCCCGTCGGGGTTGTTTCCAGCTATCGGCACGGGTGCGGCCAACATCGTGCGATCATCATCCAACGATGCGGAGTCCGGCGGTGCTGCGATCATGGTCCGGTCGGGATCAACGTCTTCAGTCGGCGGCGCGGCGATCATGGTGCGGTCAGGATCCACTTCGTTGGTCGGAGGTGCGGCGATCATGGTGCGGTCATCATCGTCGGCACCTGGCGCCGTTGGGGACGGGACCAATAGCGTGCGGTCGTCTGCCTCCGCCTCTGCCTTGTCCGATTTTGGCGGCTGGGTTTCCTCGCTATTCATAGCGAGCCCACAAATTCCGGAAAGACGCCGTCGGCCTGCATTTGCGGCCATGGTTCCTGCCGACACCGCACGGCCACAACGGAAACATTGTCCTTCCCCCCGCTGGCAAGGGCATGCGCAATCAGGCGATCACACAATCCCTCAAGATCACGGCCCGCGTCGACCATCTGCCTCTCGAGCGCTTCGTCTTGGAAATATTCGGTCAGCCCATCTGAGCAGATCAAGAATGTATCACCGTCGGCAAGCGGTCCTTCGGCCATCTCGCAATCGGGTTCTGCGGTGACACCAATGGCTTTGGTGATGACGTTCTTGCGCGGCCAGTTTTCGGCCTCTTCGGGTGTGATGGTTCCATTCTCCAGCAGGGTGCGCACTTCGGTGTGGTCCCGAGTGCAGCGGGTCAACACGCCGCCGCGCAAGCGGTAGACGCGGCTGTCCCCGGACCAGATACACGCGAAATGCCCCTGCTGCACCATCAAGGCGGCAAGCGTGCTGCCGATCGTCCCCCCGCCAAGCTCGCGCGCGTGATCGAAGATCAGCCGGTTTGCCTGGGCGAGCCGCTGGGCAAAGCGGGCGTGTAGATCGACGGCGCCGGTCGGCACGCCGATCGTTTCCATTTGGGAAACAATGGTCTGGCTTGCAAAATCACCGGCGGCGTGACCGCCCATGCCATCCGCGACAAGCCAGAGCCCCGCATCCGGCAAGGCCAATAAGCTGTCTTCGTTTATCTTTCGAACGCAGCCGATATCCGTTCGGCTTGCCGTGACAAAACGGTAGATCGGCGTCGCACTGTCAGTCATCACGTTGCGCTCCGTCGGTCTCGCGCCAGCGGGCGGTCAAAAGCCACGCAAGCCCTTCCGCATCCGGCAGGCCGTTCGCGGCAAGCCACCCCGCGTAGTGCGTTGGCGTATCCGCGTGCCACCAATGGCTGCGTCCCAGCTGCGCCTTTTGCGCGTCTGCATCTGCGGCATCGGCAAACAGACGCCCCAGATCGCCGTCCTCACGATGCCCCCACAGGGTGCCGTCCTGCCCGTCTTCGAAGGGCACCCCGACAAGGGCCGGCGGGTCGAAATTCGCCGCAAGCGTTGCGGCCCCACGCGTGCCGTCCGGCGGCACCTCGAAACGGTCCAGATGCGCGCTGAGTGCCAGAAAAGGGGTTGCATCATGCCCCCGGTGCACCGGCGGCGGTGTGATGACATCGGACAGGCCCAAAACCAGCGGGAAGCGACGCCCGACCTTGTCTTGGGATGGCGCCATCAAGCCCAGCAAGGGAACGCCGATAATATCCGGACCCAGCCAGAAATAGAGCGTCGGCGCCGCGGCCCATGCGGCCTCCCAATCGTCGCCCAGCCCCTTGCGCACAGTCGGAAGCACCCGTTCGAGCCATGCGTCAAGCTTGTGCAGAATCGGATGCGGAAGCCCGTGCGACAGGAAGTCCCCAAAAGCCGGATGTTTACCGTAGATGACCAGATCCATGGGCTACTCAATCGTTTTGGGGCAAGAGAACTCACTGAGTTCGCGCATCAGGAATGGAATCTCGATACTGTCGAATTCCAGCCGGAAGGTGACAGAGCGGCCGCCGACCTGATGGGTGACATCCGCACGGGTGCCGTTCTTGCGGATCCGCCCCCGTGTGATGAAATCCGACAGCGCCCAGCGACCACCACCAAAGCGCAGGCTGTCTTCTCCGGCCTCGGCGCGGGGCAGCAAGGCAATGGCGATATCCGCCGTCTCATCGGGCCAGCTGAAGCTTGATCCACTGGAGTTGGGGAACAGCTGAACGGTGCGTCCGCTGAACGTGACCTCACTGCTTTCGACAGCTTGCGAAGCCGCCGCCTGCGAGATGGTAAAGCTGACCTGAGGTGAGGCTGCATCGGGCGGAAAGAACGCCTGCTTGATCCGTTCGGCGCGGGCGAACTGGCTCAGCATCCCCGACGACAGCCGCGCGCCAAGGGCCGAGCCTTCACGCGCAACGATGGCCCCTCCGGCCTCGCGCTGTGTGTGCTCGCGCAGATAATTGTCATAAAAACGCTCCATCCGGCCACCGAAGCCAAAGAATTCGCCGAAGACCGATGTCGAAATATGCCGCGCGCCACGCTGCGCAAAAGGAAAGGCGCTGGCGACGTTCTGCGTGCAATAGGCAGCGACTTCCTCTGCAAGAGCGCGTTGCAATTCTTCCATCGAGGCATTGGCGGAAACGGTCAGGAATTCGCTTTCGATCTGGTTGACGAACCCGACAATCGTTTCGGGGTAGAACGGCATCCCCTGGGACATGTCATTGAGCGCGTCCTGCATGCCACGTTCGTCGAGTGCCAGCGTCCCGCCTCTGCCGGCAAGCTGGCGGTTCTTCAAAAGTTCGCTCAGCCCCTTGAGGAGCACGTCGATGGGTCGCCCCGCGTCGCCGTCACGCACAAGGCGATGCCATTTCTCGAAACGCTGCTCGATACTTTCCAGCTGACGGCGCTGCGACGGTGCTGCGGCGGCGCCCGCACCCGCGCGTTCCTGAAACTTTGCCCGGTCGCGCAGCATGCCAAGCGCGATCCGCTGAATTGCGCCGGACCTGCGTTCAACCTCGTCGAAACCGACCCCGGCAAGTTCACCACCGATATCACCGCTGGCCAGCGCTTCTGGCGACAATTCCATCCCGTCAACCACATCGAGGAACCGCGACAGGCGCGTTTCGCGATCGACCGCTTCGGCCAGCTTGAGGATCGGCGAGGCAAACGGAGCCGCGGCCACCGCAAGGGCCGGATATTGTGGCGCGCCCTGGGCCATCGGCACCAATTCGACGCGGGCCAACATCTCGCGCCAGGTCCGGGTGAAATCCGAACGGTACATCGCGTGCAGATCCCGGTTCAAACCGGCGATCTGACCCGAATAATCCACCTTTTCCGCCGATGCCCCCAGCACCCAGGCATCATCCTTCAAACGCTGTTCGGCGTTCGCCATCGCGTCCTGGAAAAAGCTCCAGTAGCCGGTGAAGGTATACAAGGCCGGCACCTCGAGGGTATTCAGCGGGCGGCCGTCGCTCGTCCGGAAAACCAGATCAGCCTGAACGCCCTCAAGCTCTTCGCTCAGGTTGAAAGGGCGCAGCGCTGCGGCATCACTTACGATTGATCCGTAAGCCTGCTGCGCCAGCGACAGGGTCGCGATTTGCTGTTGGGTGCGCTCCACAAGCGCTTCATTCGGAAGCAGGCGGGGCTGTACCCGGGCGTCCAGCTCAAGCATGGCTTCCAGATGATCGTTCAATTCGCCGTAAGCGACGTCAAGGCCGGGCTCCGCGTATTCGGGCGCCCACGCGCGCGCAAAATACGCCTGAATGGCCTGATCGTCCTCGCGCCCACTTTGCTGTTTAGCAAGCAGGATATAGACCTTGAGCGCCAGATAGGCCTCCTGAATGTCACCGCGCGCAAGAAGGGTCGGCAGGCGGTTTTCGAGATGAAGCATCATGCGCGGGCGCAACAACCGCTCAAGACTGTCCGAATAGGTTTGCAGGGCGGCGTTGCGCAAAGACTCACGACGCGACAGGCCCACACGTTCGATCGCTGTCTGCTCGCGCGGGAATGCCCACCCGGCAGGCATGTCACGGGCCGCCGCCAGCGCGTCAAGAATGGGTCGTGTGGATGGATCGGTGATGATGACCTGCGCCAGAAGATCCTGCGACCGGGCCCGGTAATCATCACTGGCAAGGGCGGCTTCGCGCACAAGAGTAGCGTTCTGCCAGTAACTGTACCCAAAGATGCCGAAGCCCGCGATCACTGCAGCCACGATCACGGACGTCAATGCACTGCGGGCGATGGCCCGCCTGCGCATCGTGCGCAAATCGTAACCAACCCAGTCGCGTTCCTCAAAGATCACCCGCTTGAGGAGATCGTGCAGGAAGTAGCTGCGCCCGCGCCCTGACATAAAACCGGACTGGATCGCGCCGGTTTCCTCGGACATCGCGCCCAGAACCTGATCGATGGGTGTGCCTTCCTGGGTGCCGGATGTAAAATAGAACCCGCGCAGAATCGCCTTTGTATCGTGGCCCTTCTGGAACACACGGCGCAGAAAGTCAGAGACATTGCGCTGCAACAGCGCCAATTGCCCGGGAAAGCCGAACATCGCGATGCGCGCGACGGTATCGGGCTCTTCGTTCATCCGGTCGGTGACCTCGTCGGACAGGCGCGCGATCAGCTTGTCAAATTCCTCGGGAACGGCGCGGTATGTCTCTTCGGTGCGGTCCTTGGTCTGGAACGTAGTCCCCCAGACGGCCCGCCGCTTGTCCTCCGGCAATGTGCCAAAGAAATCGCGGAAACCCGAAATCATGTCTGCCTTGGTAAAGATCGTGTAGACCGGCACCGAGATCCGAAGCGTCTCGTTCAATTCAGCCAGACGCGCCCGCACGGCAAGCGCGTTTGCCTCAAGGCTTTCCTCGGTAGCAGTCATCATGTCTTCGCAGGAGAATGCGAGGATCACGCCATTGATCGGCTGGTTCGGTCGGGCCCGTTTGAGCGTTTGCAGGAACGCCTGCCAGCTGAGGCTGTCTGCCTCTACATCACTGTCCTGCGTCGTGTAACGCCCCGCGGTGTCGATCATCACCGCCTCTTCGGCGAACCAGAAATCGCAATTCTTGGTACCCCCAAAGCCCGCGATCGCCGCCTTGTCCGTACCGGGAAATTCAAGGCCGGAATGTACCAGTGCCGTCGTCTTGCCGGCGCCGGGGGGGCCGATAATCACGTACCACGGCAGATCATACAGATAGGTGGACCCGCCCGACTTCTTGAGCTTTGCAAGTGTCTCCTGCATCCGCTCCGCGAGAACGGCACCGTCGCCCACGGGCGTTGCAACCAATTGCTCCTCAAGCTCGGCCGCGGCCCGGCGCCGACGCCGCCAGCGTATCAACATTGTCACAAGTATCGGCAGAACAAGCAGTGCAATCAGACCGGCCCGAAGCCAGACGCTCTGCGCCCAGTCCTGACCCGTCATGGGCAAGCCGAACCAGACGGCCGCAAAGAGGCAGGCGAAACCGATAACGATCAGCGGCCAGCGCAGCCAGGTAATTCGCCACATGCGCCGGAACATGCCGAATGAAAAAAGTCTCATAGCCGTTCTTCCTTGCGCAACAGGATCTCGACCCGCCGGTTTTGCGCACGGGCGGCGGCGGTATTATCGGTGTTGAGCGGTTTTGCCGGGCCAACGCCCACCACGCTCAGCCTACCGGGGTCGCTCAGGTGGGGGACAAGCAGATCACGCACCGTATTGGCGCGCGCCTCGGAAAGGGCTTCGTTGGTTTTGTAGCGCCCGGTTCCGCGCAGCGGGATATTGTCGCTGTGGCCTTCGATCACGATTTCGCCCGGCTCGGCCTCCAGAACCTCTCCGATGCGGGTGGCAAGCGCTGTCAGGTCATTGGTCAGATCTGCCGACCCGGAGCCAAAGCGCAGCGCATCGCCCAGGCGCACAGCGATGGCATCCGCCGCATCTGTCACCGCGACCGATCCGGCCTCGATCTCGGGCGCTAGTTTTTCGCGGATACGTTCGAGCTGACCGGTATCAGCGGCCTGGTATTCAACGAATGTATCACCCGAGCGTTCGATAGAGACCTCGCCATAACCCTGATGCAGGGAAAGGATCCGATTCTGCGCCGCCTGCGCATCCCCCGAAAGCAGCCACGACAAAGTGGCAAAAAGACCGACCACCATCGCAGCACCGACGCTGGCCACCATCCAAAGCGGCATCGCTCCGCCGCTGCGACGGCCGCCCAGAATAACGGGGAGCCACTTGTGCGAAAGCCCTTCGCTGGGTCGTTCGCTGACGCTTCGGAAGCGTCGATACGCCTCGAGCCGAAGGCGCGACAACTGCACCGGACCGTTGGGCACGGCACTGCGGTATTTACCCTCAAAACCAAGCATCAGGCAAACCAGCATCAACTCAAGAACATCGGCGTGTTGCGACGGGTAGCCCATCACCTGCTCGAGCCGCGCAAAAAATCCGATACCCGCCGAACGGTCATTCAGCAGTTCCGCCGCCATAGAGAACTGTTGCCAGTATTGCGGGTCGTTCCCGGGGATCGTCTGCACGATATCGTCCGCGGTCGCGGCAAGCGCATAGCGCGCCAATTCGATATCCTCACGCGGCACACCCGCTTCGGTGCATTTCTCAACGACGCGAGAGACTTCGCGCACGACGTGGTCACGTAGCGGGATGGCCTGCATCTCGACCATTCCGGTGCGCAACCGGCCCAACAGCACAAGCAGATCGGACGCCGCCGCAAGGATCGGATTGGATGAGACCCCGATATCAAGACCGGAGCCCCGCAAAGCATCGCCGAACGCGATGCGCGGCACTGGCACGACCTCTTCGGTCGCGGGCTGCTGCGCCGCGGGGAATTGTCCGTCGAGCGGTGGTTGCCATCCGTGCTGCGGATCCTGCGGCGGGTAGCCGGGATAGGCCGGTGGCTGGCCGTAAGGTGGCGCAGGTTGATAGGGGGGCTGCTGTTGGTAGCCCTGCGGGTTCTGCGGTGGATAGGGTGCCGGCGCCGGATGCGACGGTGCCGCGGGATACCCTCGCCTGTCGCCCCCCTGGGGCGTCAACCGACCGCCAAGCCAGGTATCCTCAGCGCCCGGGGGCGGACCACCCCGTTCAGGGAGGTGCTGGGGGCTGGGGGCGGTTGGTACGGCTGCTGCGGCGGGTACGGATTTTGGTGACGCGGCGGCGGCTGCTGCGCGGGGGGCGCTGCCCCTGCCCGCCCGGCAAAGGTTGCCCGAAAACGGTGCGCTCCCCCTCTTCGCTGGACCTTGGGGGTTGCGCGCGGCGTGGCGCCTGCCCCTGCGGCGGAAGTTTCTGGCCAAAGACCGTGCGGTCGTCGTCGTCGTCAGATGACATGGCTCAACGTCCCTCCGGAATGGCCCAAAGTTCAAGTTCCAATCCCGGCCATGCCCCCGCAAAATGCATCCCCAATGCGGGCGCCACCGAGAATTCGCGCCAAAGCGGGCTCATCTTGTCAATCACGAAATACACGTGATTCGCGACGACCCGGATCTGGGGAGGCGGATTGGGCGTATGCACCAACGTGATGCCGGGCATGTTGTTGACGATGATTTCCTTCATCCGGGTCGAGGGGCCAACCTTGCACAGCTGCGGGAACTGCTGCTGGATTTGTGTGAGCGGCAGCGCCGCAGCAACCTCAATCACAAAGGTCGAATTCGCGTAGAGGTTCGGATCCTCGACAATCGCGGCAAAGGAATTCTCCCGGCGTTGCTCCAGCGGCAGTCGCAACGCGCGACCCACGTCACGGCTCAATAGTCGGCGGATGTCGTCAACCAGCGGTTTGAAGGTCTCTTTTGGCTGATCATGGCGATATCGGCCATAATCACGCACCCGACGCTCGCGGTCCTCGAAGGTCGCCAGTTCCCCCGCAAGTGCTGCCAGCGTTTCGAACAACCGTTCGGGATGGACGGATGGCATCCGCGCAAGATGCCTCAGAATGGGCAGGTTCCGATTCAATACCATCAACATCAGATAGTCCTTGTCCTGCATGCCCCCGCCAGACGTCGGATCGGCGGCGTAGCGTTCAAGAACCTCCAAGCGGGCTTCGACCGACCCGGTCACCGCCTTGAGATACCCTTCGAATGCACGGTGGGCAGCCAGAACCAGACCGGTGGGCGGCATGGATTGGTCGAGCGTCACAATCGTGCCATCGCTTACATCCGCCACCCGGCCAAGGCAGATGCACTGATAGCCCTCGCGCGCCTTGTCCCGAAGTGTCAGCTCCAGGCGCGGGACGGCTATCTCCAATGATTCTTCGATTCGCGAGGCTGACGCGGTATCGGCAACGCCACGCTCTTCCTCAAGCGCGTAGCGCAGGCTTGCCTCATCCTCCAATCCGACTTCACGGTCGTTCTGCGCGGCGTTGGGGAGAGTCAGCCAGATAAGCTTTCCAATTGCCTCTTCGGGCACGTCGATTTCTCGCGGCAGCGGGCCGGTGTGAGGTGCATCAAATGGCGTGCCATCGGGCATGATGCCCGCCACAATCTCCAGCTCCAGCTTGCCTTGGCGCAGTTGGCTCTGGTCGAACGTCATTTCGGAAATCCCCCACGGAAAAGGCGTCAAATGCATCGTGCGCGCTGTCAGAAACCGCTCCATATAGCGATCTGCCTGCTGAAAATGCTGCGGCTTGAGGAACAGACCTTCCTTCCAGGCGACCTTGCTGAAACGCGACATGCTATTGAAATTCCCCGGCTGTTTGCGCCCGCAATTCGAACGCTGCCCGCAAACCTTGCGATTAAGTCGCCGGGCGGTCAAGTTGCGCGCCGACCGCGCAACGCATTTCCGGTCACCCATTCACTGCCGAAAACAATGCAAATCGACCACGTTGCACTGCTGGAAGTTCGCGTGCGACGAGAAAAGGTTTACGCGCGCGCGGAAAAAATGTTCTGTCTTGTTGCAGTAATTTTAACCCATCGGAATTTGCCATGACGCCCCACGCCCCCTCTGCCGCCACGCCTGTCCAGCTCGGTATTCGTCAACGCAGCCTGCGCAAGCACTGCCGGCTCGGTCGCGCAACACAGCTTGTCTTTGTTCTGGCGACAGGGGGGCAATGGTGATCTCGGGCGCGAGCATGGCCGAGACGCTGTTTTGGGATGCCGGCGGCGGCGTAGGCCCTCTTGCTCTGGGGGGTAACGGCATCTGGCAGGAAGGCGGCGGAACAAATCTCTGGATACCAGGGGCACTTCCGAACACCAACCAAGACTTTGCCTCGGGCGATGATGCGGTCTTCGGGGCGGCCCTCCCGGCGGCGCCCTACACCGTTACCGTTGGGGGCGCCGTAAACGCTGCGAGCATCTTGGGCAATCTTGGCGGCGGGAACACCCTGACGTTCACCGGCGACACATTGAATGTGGCGGGGACAATCACCGCCCAGAATACGGGCGAGACGCTCAGCTTCGGCAATCTGCTGGGAACCGGTGCGTCCTTGGCCGGGGCGGGGAATTTCAGCCTTCAAGGCGGTGTGACCGGCGCCGTCACGATGGCTGGCACGGGAACAGCCACGATTTCAAGCACTGTCGGCAGCCTCAGTAACCAGTCGGGCACCACCGATGTCACGACCGGAGGTATAGTGACCGGCGCGACCGACGTCTCAAATGGCGAAGTGACCGTAACGGGTGGCGCGCTGAACGGCGCCTCCACCGTCTCAGGCGGCACGCTCGACATCGACGCGGGCACAGTTGCGGCGGTCGAGAACACCGGCGGCACCGTGGAGATCGGCGGCGGCACGGTCGCCAGCCTCGACAACACCTCGGGCACCGGGACGCTCACGGCGGGGACCATCTCCGGCACGCTGAACGTGGACGCGGGCGGCGTGACCAACTCCGGCACAGCAGTGACCGGGGCGACAACGATTACCGGCGGCGAGCTGCTTGTTACCGGTGCGGCTGCACTGAATGGTGCCTCCACAGTCTCCGGCGGCACGCTCGACATCAACGCGGGCTCAGTCGCTGCAGTCGAGAACGCCGGCGGCACGGTGGAGATTGGCGGCGGCACGGTCGCCAGCCTCGACAACACCTCGGGCACCGGGACGCTGACGGCGGGGAATATCGCTGGCGCATTGAACGTGGATGCGGGTGAAGTGACGAACTCCGGCACCGCAGTCGCGGGCGCCACCACCGTCACCGGCGGCGAGTTGATCGTGAACAACGCTGGCGCACTGAACGGGGCGTCCACAGTATCGGGCGGGACGCTCGACATCGACGGCGGGAGCACAGCGGCGATTGAGAATACCGGCGGCACGGTCGAGATCGGCGGCGGGACGGTTGCCAGCCTCGACAACACCTCGGGCACCGGCACGTTTACGGCGGGGACCATCTCCGGCACGCTGAACGTGGATGCGGGCGGCGTCACCAACACCGGCACAGCAGTGACCGGGGCGACAACGATCACCGGCGGCGAGCTTCTTGTTACGGGCGCGGCTGCGCTGAACGGCGCCTCCACCGTTTCGGGCGGCACGCTCGACATCAACGCGGGCTCAGTCGCTGCAGTCGAGAACGCCGGCGGCACGGTGGAGATTGGCGGCGGCACGGTCGCCAGCCTCGACAACACCTCGGGCACCGGGACGCTGACGGCGGGGAATATCGCTGGCGCATTGAACGTGGATGCGGGTGAAGTGACGAACTCCGGCACCGCAGTCGCGGGCGCCACCACCGTCACCGGCGGCGAGTTGATCGTGAACAACGCTGGCGCACTGAACGGGGCGTCCACAGTATCGGGCGGGACGCTCGACATCGACGGCGGGAGCACAGCGGCGATTGAGAATACCGGCGGCACGGTCGAGATCGGCGGCGGGACGGTTGCCAGCCTCGACAACACCTCGGGCACCGGCACGTTTACGGCGGGGACCATCTCCGGCACGCTGAACGTGGATGCGGGCGGCGTCACCAACACCGGCACAGCAGTGACCGGGGCGACAACGATCACCGGCGGCGAGCTTCTTGTTACGGGCGCGGCTGCGCTGAACGGCGCCTCCACCGTTTCGGGCGGCACGCTCGACATCAACGCGGGCTCAGTCGCTGCAGTCGAGAACGCCGGCGGCACGGTGGAGATTGGCGGCGGCACGGTCGCCAGCCTCGACAACACCTCGGGCACCGGGACGCTGACGGCGGGGAATATCGCTGGCGCATTGAACGTGGATGCGGGTGAAGTGACGAACTCCGGCACCGCAGTCGCGGGCGCCACCACCGTCACCGGCGGCGAGTTGATCGTGAACAACGCTGGCGCGCTGAACGGGGCGTCCACCGTCTCCGGCGGCACGCTCGACATCGACGCAGGCTCAGTCGCTGCAGTCGAGAACACCGGCGGCACGGTCGAAATCGGCGGCGGGACTGTCGCCAGCCTGGACAACACCTCGGGCACCGGGATGCTCACGGCGGGGACCATCTCCGGCACGCTGAATGTGGATGCGGGCGGCGTGACCAACTCCGGCACAGCAGTGACCGGGGCGACAACGATTACCGGCGGCGAGCTTCTTGTTACGGGCGCGGCTGCGCTGAACGGCGCCTCCACCGTTTCGGGCGGCACGCTCGACATCAACGCGGGCTCAGTCGCTGCAGTCGAGAACACCGGCGGAACGGTGGAGATCGGCGGCGGGACGGTTGCCAGCCTGGATAACACTTCAGGCACCGGGACGCTTACGGCGGGAACCATCTCCGGCACGCTGAACGTGGATGCGGGCGAAGTGACCAACTCCGGTACGGCGGTCACTGGGGCTACAACGGTCACCGGTGGCGAGTTGATCGTCAACAACGCTGGCGCGCTAAACGGGACGTCCACCGTCTCGGGTGGGACGCTCGACATCGACGCAGGCTCAGTCGCTGCAGTCGAGAACACCGGCGGCACGGTCGAAATCGGCGGCGGGACTGTCGCCAGCCTGGACAACACCTCGGGCACCGGGACGCTCACGGCGGGGACCATCTCGGGCACGCTGAACGTGGATGCGGGCGAGGTGACGAACTCCGGTACGGCGGTCACTGGGGCGACAACGGTTGCCGGCGGCGAGTTGATCGTGAACAACGCAGGCGCGCTGAACGGGGCCGCCACCGTATCGGGTGGCACGCTCGACATCGACGCAGGCTCAGTCGCTGCAGTCGAGAACACCGGCGGCACGGTGGAGATTGGCGGCGGGACGGTTGCAAGCCTGGACAACACCTCGGGCACCGGGACGCTGACGGCGGGAACCATCTCCGGCACGCTGAACGTGGATGCGGGCGAAGTGACCAACTCCGGTACGGCGGTCACTGGGGCTACAACGGTCACCGGTGGCGAGTTGATCGTCAACAACGCAGGCGCGCTGAACGGGGCGTCCACAGTCTCGGGCGGCACGCTCGACATCGACGGCGGGACTACGGCGGCGATCGAGAACACCGGCGGCACCGTCGAGATTGGCGGCGGGACGGTTGCAAGCCTCGATAACACCTCGGGCACCGGGACGCTGACGGCGGGGAATATCGCTGGCACATTGAATGTAGACGCGGGCGAGGTGACAAACTCCGGCACCGCAGTCGCGGGCGCCACCACTGTCACCGGCGGCGAGTTGATCGTCAACAACGCTGGCGCACTGAACGGCGCATCCACCGTATCGGGTGGCACGCTCGACATCGACGGGGGGACTACGGCCGCGATCGAGAACACCGGCGGAACGGTCGAGATCGGCGGCGGGACGGTTGCGAGCCTCGACAACAC
Organism: Sulfitobacter albidus; assembly: GCF_018200035.1. Classification (NCBI taxonomy): domain Bacteria; kingdom Pseudomonadati; phylum Pseudomonadota; class Alphaproteobacteria; order Rhodobacterales; family Roseobacteraceae; genus Sulfitobacter; species Sulfitobacter albidus. The sequence goes on from NZ_CP073582.1 coordinate 124,464, forward strand.
CTCTGGGACCAGCACCGTTACAGGCGGTCGCATTTCAGGCACCGTGAACGTCGACAACGGCACCGCAACTCTTTCCGGAGGTATCTTGGAAGGTTCGCTCACGCAAACAGGCGGGATTGTGAACCTCTCCACATCAGTCGGCACATCAACAACTGTCACTGGGGGTACACTCAACCTCAATGCAGGCGCACAGATTGGCGGGCTTCTAACAAATTCGGCAACTGTTTCCTATTCGGGCGGCACTCTGGCGGACGTCACTAACGACGGCGCTTTTGAAGCCAGCAATTCTTTTTCGATCGCCGGGCGTTTCACAAATAACGGTACGTTGAACCTCAGCTCTGCAAGCGCCCCAACTACGGTCACCGCCGGAGATTTCACCCTCGCCGGCGATGTCGATACAAACGATACCGACACCGTTACGCTCACCGGTACGACGATCACCCTCCAGATGGGCGCTACCTTTGATGGCAGCGCGACGCTGGGAACAAACGTCATTCTCGACGGGACACTAATCAATGACGCCGATATCGACATCGCCAATGATCGAACGCTGAGCAATGATCTGATCAACATCAATCAAGTTGACCTAAGCGCGGTTCTGACAGGCGGTGGGAACGATCTGACAAATGATGGAGGGACTTTCAACATAATCCCTGGGGGCGTCATTCAGGGTGTTAATACCCTCACGAACGAAAACGGCGGCCAGTTTTCCATTGGCGCGACAACCAGCGTAAACGTCCAGAATTTGACCAGCCAGGATCCCGGGTCTCTGTTGACAGTCGATGGGACTCTGACTGCTGCGAATGGCATCGCCTTGGAAGGCGGGGAAATACGCGTCAACGGGACAGGCGCGCTGAATGGCGCCTCTATCGTATCGGGCGGCACGCTCGACATCAACGCGGGCACAGTTGCGGCGATCGAGAACACCGGCGGCACCGTGGAGATCGGTGGCGGAACGGTTGCCAGCCTGGACAACACTTCCGGGACTGGGACGCTTACGGCGGGGACCATCTCCGGCACGCTGAATGTGGATGCAGGCGAAGTGACGAACTCCGGCACCGCAGTCGCGGGCGCCACCACCGTCACCGGCGGCGAGTTGATCGTCGATGGGACGGGCGCACTGAACGGGGCGTCGACCGTATCGGGTGGCACGCTCGACATCGACGCTGGGAGCACGGCGGCGGTCGAGAACACCGGCGGCACCGTGGAGATCGGTGGCGGGACGGTTGCCAGCCTGGACAATACCTCGGGCACCGGCACGCTGACGGCGGGGAATATCGCTGGCGCATTGAACGTGGATGCGGGTGAAGTGACGAACTCCGGCACCGCAGTCGCGGGCGCCACCACCGTCACCGGCGGCGAGTTGATCGTCAACAACGCAGGCGCGCTGAACGGGGCCTCCGCCGTCTCGGGCGGCACGCTCGACATCGACGGCGGGACTACGGCGGCGATCGAGAACACCGGCGGCACCGTCGAGATTGGCGGCGGGACGGTTGCAAGCCTCGATAACACCTCGGGCACCGGGACGCTGACGGCGGGGAATATCGCTGGCACATTGAATGTAGACGCGGGCGAGGTGACAAACTCCGGCACCGCAGTCGCGGGCGCCACCACTGTCACCGGCGGCGAGTTGATCGTCGATGGGACAGGCGCGCTGAACGGCGCCTCCACCGTTTCGGGCGGCACGCTCGACATCAACGCGGGCTCAGTCGCTGCAGTCGAGAACACCGGCGGCACGGTCGAGATTGGCGGCGGGACGGTTGCCAGCCTGGACAATACCTCGGGCACAGGGACGCTCACGGCGGGGACCATCTCCGGCACGCTGAACGTGGATGCGGGCGAAGTCACCAACTCCGGCACCGCAGTGACCGGGGCGACAACGATTACCGGCGGCGAGCTGCTTGTTACGGGCGCGGCTGCGCTGAACGGCGCCTCCACAGTATCGGGCGGCACGCTTGACATCGACGGTGGGACTACGGCGGCGATCGAGAACACCGGCGGCACCGTGGAGATCGGCGGCGGGACGGTTGCCAGCCTGGACAACACTTCGGGCACAGGGACGCTCACGGCGGGGGCCATCTCCGGCACGCTGAACGTGGACGCGGGCGAAGTCACCAACTCCGGTACCGCAGTCGCGGGCGCCACCACCGTTACCGGCGGCGAGTTAATCGTCGATGGGACGGGTTCGCTGAACGGAGCCTCTACGGTCTCCGGCGGGACGCTCGACATCGACGGCGGGGCTACGGCCGCGGTCGAGAACACCGGCGGCACTGTGGAGATCGGTGGCGGAACGGTTGCCAGCCTGGACAACACTTCGGGCACCGGGACGCTCACGGCGGGGGCCATCTCCGGCACGCTGAATGTGGATGCGGGCGAAGTCACCAACTCCGGCACCGCAGTCGCGGGCGCCACCACCGTTACCGGCGGCGAGTTAATCGTCGATGGGACGGGTTCGCTGAACGGAGCCTCTACGGTCTCCGGCGGGACGCTCGACATCGACGGCGGGGCTACGGCCGCGGTCGAGAACACCGGCGGCACTGTGGAGATCGGTGGCGGAACGGTTGCCAGCCTGGACAACACTTCGGGCACAGGGACGCTCACGGCGGGGGCCATCTCCGGCACGCTGAACGTGGACGCGGGCGAAGTCACCAACTCCGGTACCGCAGTCGCGGGCGCCACCACCGTTACCGGCGGCGAGTTAATCGTCGATGGGACGGGTTCGCTGAACGGAGCCTCTACGGTCTCCGGCGGGACGCTCGACATCGACGGCGGGACTACGGCCGCGATTGAGAACACCGGCGGCACTGTGGAGATCGGTGGCGGAACGGTTGCCAGCCTGGACAACACTTCGGGCACCGGGACGCTCACGGCGGGGGCCATCTCGGGCACGCTGAATGTGGATGCGGGCGAAGTCACCAACTCCGGCACCGCAGTCGCGGGCGCCACGACCGTCACCGGCGGCGAGTTGATCGTCGATGGGACGGGCGCACTGAACGGGGCGTCGACCGTATCGGGTGGCACGCTCGACATCAACGGCGGGACTACGGCGGCGATTGAGAATACCGGCGGCACTGTGGAGATCGGTGGCGGAACGGTTGCCAGCCTGGACAACACTTCCGGGACTGGGACGCTTACGGCGGGGACCATCTCCGGCACGCTGAATGTGGATGCGGGCGAAGTCACCAACTCCGGCACCGCAGTCGCGGGCGCCACCACCGTCACCGGCGGCGAGTTGATCGTGAACAACACTGGCGCGCTGAACGGGGCGTCCACCGTCTCGGGCGGGACGCTCGACATCGACGGCGGGAGTACGGCCGCGGTCGAGAACACCGGCGGCACCGTGGAGGTCGGCGGCGGGACGGTTGCCAGCCTGGACAACACTTCCGGGACTGGGACGCTGACGGCGGGGATCATCTCGGGCACGCTGAACGTGGACGCGGGCGAGGTGACGAACTCTGGTACGGCGATCACTGGGGCTACAACGGTCACCGGTGGCGAGTTGATTGTCGATGGGACGGGTTCGCTGAACGGAGCCTCTACGGTTTCGGGCGGTACGCTCGACATTGACGGCGGGACTACGGCCGCGATTGAGAACACTGGCGGCACGGTCGAGATTGGCGGCGGGACGATCGCCAGCCTCGACAACACTTCCGGGACTGGGACGCTCACGGCGGGGACTATCGCTGGCGCATTGAACGTGGACGCGGGCGAGGTGACGAACTCCGGCACGGCAGTCGCAGGCGCCACGACCGTCACCGGCGGCGAGTTGATCGTCGATGGGACAGGCGCGCTGAACGGGGCGTCCACCGTTTCCGGCGGCACGCTCGACATTGACGGCGGGACTACGGCCGCGATTGAGAACACCGGCGGCACCGTGGAGATCGGCGGGGGACTGTCGCCAGCCTCGACAATACCTCGGGCACCGGCACGCTGACGGCGGGGAATATCTCGGGTGCGTTGAACGTGGATGCGGGCGAAGTCACCAACTCCGGAACCGCAGTCGCGGGCGCTACGACCGTCACCGGCGGCGAGTTGATCGTGAACAACGCTGGCGCGCTGAACGGGGCCGCCACCGTCTCGGGCGGGACGCTCGACATCGACGGCGGGACTACGGCCGTGATTGAGAACACCGGCGGCACGGTCGAGATCGGCGGCGGGAAGGTTGCCAGCCTCGACAACACTTCCGGGACTGGGACGCTCACGGCGGGGAATATCGCTGGCGCATTGAACGTGGATGCGGGTGAAGTGACGAACTCCGGCACCGCAGTCGCGGGCGCCACCACCGTCACCGGCGGCGAGTTGATCGTCGATGGGACGGGCGCACTGAACGGGGCGTCGACCGTATCGGGTGGCACGCTCGACATCAACGGCGGGAGCACGGCGGCGATCGAGAACACGGGTGGGGCCGTGGAGATCGGCGGCGGGACGGTTGCCAGCCTGGACAATACCTCGGGCACCGGCACGCTCACGGCGGGGAATATCGCTGGCGCATTGAACGTGGATGCAGGCGAAGTGACGAACTCCGGCACCGCAGTCGCGGGCGCCACCACCGTCACCGGCGGCGAGTTGATCGTCGATGGGACAGGCGCGCTGAACGGAGCGTCGACCGTATCGGGTGGCACGCTCGACATTGACGGCGGGAGCACAGCGGCAGTCGAGAACACCGGCGGCACCGTGGAGATCGGCGGCGGGACGGTTGCCAGCCTCGACAACACCTCTGGGGCGTTTGTCATGTCGGCGGGAACGGTGATGCAGGGCGTCCGTATCGTCGCAGGGTCAGCGAATATCGCTGGCGGCACGATCGGTGGTGATCTGGAAATCGCCAGCGGCGACGTCACGACGACCGGCGGAACGGTCGAAGGTGCCTTGTCGCAAACCGGCGGCGCGCTGGCCCTTGGTAGCGCCGTCGTCGGTGATGTTACGGTGAGCGGCGGAACGCTCGACCTGAACGACGGAGCAGTCGTTGGCAGGTTGAGCAACGCCGGTACGGTGCTTTTCGATGGTGGTTCTGTTGGAACGGTCGACAATTTCGGGGCCTTTTCGATCGCGGGAACGCGCAGCGTGTCGGGCGATTTCAGCAATGCAGGAACGCTTGATGCGACAACTCCGGGCGCGGACACCCTGAACGTCGGCGGCGCCTTTACGAGCAGCGGCGACATTCGCAACGATGCGGAAACTGGGCTGACCATTATTTCCGAGACGATTACCATTGCGGAGGGAGCCACCTTTGGTGGCGCACAGTCAATCGACGGAACGCTTGTCCTTGATGGTGCAACGACGCTTGCGACAAATTCCACCATCGCGGGCGACGTGACCGTCACCCAAAGTCTTTCCAACACAGGGCAGACCGGTGTCTCGGGAAGTCTTACGCTGACGAACGATGCTCTGGACAATACCGGTGCCCTGAGCGTCGCGGAAAATGGCCGCATTTCCGGCGTTTCGGTTCTGACCAATCGTGACGGTGGACAGGTGGACATCGCAGCCGGAGGCAGCATCGCGACCGGCAGCACGATTAACGATGGCGCGGGTTCCGTACTGCGCATCACAGGTGCCCTCACAACCGACTCCGGCGTCTTCAACCGGAACGGTGGCCAGCTTGTGACCCTTCAGGGGGCCGATGTTTCCGGCCAGATCACGAATGATGCGGATCTGGACCTTGCCGGTGGTCGCACGGGAACACTATCCAACGCGGTTGGCGGGACGACTGACGTCAGTGCAGATACGACCGTCCAAGGTTCTGTTGTGAATGCGGGCCAACTTGATGTCACCGGAGGCACGCTTACGGTGACAGAGGGCCCGGTCACAAACCTCTCCGGCGCGGCATTGACCGTGGCACGGGATGGCACACTGGGAAGCGGATTGTTGAACCGCGCCGGCGCCACCGCAACCCTGGCTGGTACGGTCACGGGAAATGTCGACAACCTGGCCTCGGCCACGCTGACCGGAGCTGGCGGCCGAATTGCGGGCGCGCTGCGCAATCTGGGCACGGTCAATGTCGCCGACGGTGAACCATTCGCCGTCGATGGTGGACTTGCCAATCTTGCCGAGGCAACGCTCGTGCTTTCTGGAGGGCTCGACGGCGCTGTCGAGAACTTTGGGACTGTCACGCTTGGCGATAGTGACGCGGCCATCACCGGTGCTTTTGACACCAACGGCGATTTGACGGTGACTGCCGGGCAGACCCTGGATGTTGGTGGCGGCACATTCCTGCAAAACGGCAGCACCAATACGATCGATGGCACCCTCAGCGGGGCGGTGCGTGCAAACGCCGGATCAACCTTGCGCCTGGGGGCAGACGGGATTTTGGGCAGTGCCGGGCAGCGCGTTGTCAACGCTGGCGCCGACGTCTTTGCGATTAACGGTACCGTGTTGGGGACCCTTGCCACAACCGGTGGTTCGCTGACGCAACTTGGCGACGGTGCGGTTCTGGGAGGGCTCGACAGCGGCGGCGGCACATTCTCGTTGCAGGACGGAACGGTGGGTACCGTGGTACGCATTGCGGGCGACGCGCGCTTTGCCGGGACCATCGCGTTTGACGCCGATCTTTCGACAGGCTCAGTCTCAAGCGACCGGATTGACGTGGGCGGCGACCTGTCTGGCGAGAACGTTACGCTCAGCTTTGCCAACATTGGCGGGGATTCGGGCGACATCGACGGCTTGGTCCTGTTCAATTACGAGGGCGACAATACGTTGTCCTTCGGCACGATTGAGGGAACGCCAGAGTTCGGCCGATTTGAGTATTTCGTTCAGGACAACGGGGCTGGCAGCATCACGTTGCAAAGCCAGGTCAATTCGGGCATCGCGAGCCTCGCGGCGACGGTTGGCCTGACCCAGACACTGGTCGGTGCGGTGATCAACCGGCCCACGCCACCCTTTGTTACCGGGCTTGCGGACGATCCGGGTGAAAGCCCCTGCGGCGGCGGCGGGTGGGCGCGTCTGACCGGCGGCCAGGCAAACGCGGAAGGGGATTTCCGCGACGTACGCCGTGGGTCCGGTGGCCGGACACCGGTCGATCTGAGCTATCAGGGCATCCAGCTTGGCGGGGATTTTGCTTGCTTTGATGACCGCTATTTCAATGGCTTCGACATGGCATTCGGCGCGGTCGGCGGCTATAACCGCGGGTCGAGCGTCAACGAAGTGCGCACGCTTGATCCGCTGACGGGTCAGGCCACCGGCCCGCTTGGATCGGTGACGAACACGGACTTCACCCAAACCTACGGCGGGATCTACGCCACCGCATCGCGTGGACCGCTGTTCGTCGATTTGCAGTACCGGCTCGAGACAACGAAATACGACTCGTCGAACATTGAGCTTATCCCCGGCGCTGCCTTTGATCTGGACGATCAGCGATACGAAACCAAGGGGCAGACCCTATCGGGAGCGGTCTCCTACTCCTGGCCGATCAAGGCATTCGAAGGGATGAGCTTTGTCGGGTCGGCCGGTTTCTCTTTCTCGAATTACGAGACAGACGAAATCGACCTGGGAACGGACGGCAGGCTGGAGCTGGCCGATGGCGAAGCGCGTCTGGGCTTCATCAGCGGAACGGTTTCGCAAACCAAATTCCTGCCCGACGAAGTCAGCCTGATCAACTATTTCGCGACAGCAACCTACTACAACGATTTTGGTGATGATCCGTCGGCGGTCTTTACCGACAATCAGGGCCGTGCGAACGAAATTGCGCTGTCGAACCTTGGTAGCTACGGAGAGCTGAGCGCGGGCCTGAACTATGTCCGCCTGCTCGATCCCGTCGGCACCGTATCGCCGCGACAACTGAACGCGGCAATCCGGATTGATGCCCGCACGGGCAGCAATGTCGAAAGCTGGGGTGTCACTGGCCAGGTTCGCCTGCAATTCTAGCCCCGGCACAGAAACGAAAAAGGGGGCCTGCTGGATCAGTAGGCCCTTTTTTTATTCCCGACGGTTTTCTAACGCCAGGGATTCCCCTGGTCCCGCAGGTTTGCGAGAAAGGTTTCCCCATGTCCCTGCATGGGATCCTTTGCCGTGGAGGATATTGGAAAGACACGCTTGATCTCGGCTATTTGCACACGGGAAAATTCATGCGGATGGGGCAAGACGGGATCAACCGGTGTCGCAAAATCGTTCAGCACGTGCTCAATACTGCGCCAGTAAACATCAGGCCAGCCGCGCGCGGCGAGAACTGCCGGAATGATCTGTTCCTGCGCAAGCAACTCTCGCAAGCGTATTGCCGACAAGCGCACGACTTTTGCGTATTCCTCAAGCGCAGGCGCGATCACATCAGGATCCTGCGTCAGAAGACGCGCGCGTTGGGATACCGCCAGCGGACGCTTTTCTGTCAGACGTAAAACGACATCGTGGGAAAATTGTTGGATCCTTCGCGCGTATGGATCACTGAGTGCGAGCACCCCATTGAATGCCGCCACCCTTTCTTCAAAACTGATCACGGATCACATTCCCCACGATTTGCGACGCGGCTCGTCCCCGGTCGGCCCGGTTCAGCACCGCTTTTGCGAGCGCCACCACCGTCGGTAACGGCAATCGCTGGGCGTTTGATACAGGTGCGGTCATCCTACCGGATTGCTCCTTAATACAGGCGACGGGCCCTGTCGGAGCATCGTACACAAATTCGTGCTGCGCATTCGGCCCGATCAAGGTTACTCCTTCGGCGAGAACCGTGCCGTCCGGTTGGCGGTTCCGCAGTGTCTGCATCAGATAAGACCGCGTCTGTGACTGAATTGCCATCGGTGCATTCGCGGCGCAACTATCCAAAATTGCCAATATCGCACAGCAGCTATGCACATCATTTCCGCTTTGCGGGGCCTTTGCGACCTGCGCCCGGTCATATCTTACGTCAGCCGCCCGGCTGCTTCAGGACCCCTTCGCCCAACCGCCCGGAAAGCGTTTCGATCAACCGTGCCTCGATACCCTCCGAAGCATCCTGAAAGAGGGCGAGGAGCTGAGCATGCGCAGGGTCGTCCAGGAAAAACGGGGTCCACAGACAGGCGATGGCAGTGTGCGCCGCACGGTGATACGTCGTACCCGCCGCTGGCAGACCGTGATGATCCTGCTGATCCTCGCACACCCGGCGAAACCGCGCACGCGTTCGCGCATCTTCAAAATGCCAACCCGCATCCGCGTCGTGTCCGCGGCGCACGTGGGCGCGCAGGTTCGCGAGGACCCGCGCCAGACCCGCATCTTCGGTGATCGCACCGTGGTCGGCCCGCGCCTTGAGACCTTCTTCGAACCGAAGCGCGCGCAGGGCCGGACTGCGGTCTTCCGCACCCAGCGTGCTGCGCGCGAGCGCCACGTTGCGCGGATCCCACATGACCCACCGCCCGTAAAAGAAGGCAATCGTCGCAAGGCGCGCGATATCGCTCTTGCGACGGAATCCGACCCCCGCAACATCCTCAAGGATTGCCTCGACGCTGGCACTTACGGCATCCGCGTCGGGGTCTCCCAGCCGACGCTGTTGCGCCGGTGCGGTCTCACGCAGCGTTCTGGCAAAATCCCGAACGAACCGCCGCTCCACCACCTTGTCGAGCGACGTTCGGTCCTGCGCGCGCAAGGACGGTTGCGACGGCCCCTGCGGGACAGGCTCAAGATCGATGATCGTGGCCGCGTCGCCCACCGGCGCCACAACCCGGCGCAGACACGATGGCCCCGCCAGAAGAAAGGAGAGGCATCCGTGCCGAGCATAGTTTCAACGGCCGCAGGCTCCCAAAATCGCTGATAAAACCAGCCCCCTGCTCACCCCGGATGCGGGTATAGCGACGCAGGTGCTTGTGGACGTCCTCAAGGCGCCCCCGTGCGCGCAGAAAAATGCCACCGTCCAGACCCCACAAATGCCAGGACGCGTCGGAAGCGGTGAATAATTTCGCGGTGAAGCTGCTGGTTTCGTCCAGCGCCACAAGCCAGGGGGCGACCCCGTTCATCTCGTCAAAAATCTCACCCGTGAAGAGGCACAGATGCGGCAGACCCGATGTTTCGAGCAGTTCCGGCAGATCCGGGATCCGCGCCGCGTCAAGCACAGCAAAAGTGCCCAGAGGCGGCACGCTATCCCCTCCAATTTCCCCAGTTTCGGCTGGCAGAGGCTTGGGCTGGTCGAACAGGGGGGCCATCAACGCGTCCGGTGCGCACACCCGCCCGCTCAGCGGTGCATTGGCGGCCAAGGGAGTGATACCGCCAATTTTTCGCACCACAAAGACGGGCGCCGTGGACGGGCTGGCCGCCTTCTGTTCCTGCGTCCAGATATCGTGCCTTTGATCTGAGGGCGGCATGCCGGACATGGGTAAAACTTCATCGCTCTGAAACGGTTGCGTGAAGTGTACTGAATTCGGGGCAGAACCCAAGCGCATTCGCCGCAAACGGCCCTGTGTCTTGCGGTATCCGTGCGTGCAACCTTGCGAGACACGGATCCGATCTGTCGGCTTTTCGCACCCAGAAAACCGTGCTAGCGTCGATGCATAGCGGGGTTATTCATGGCAACTTACAGCGCAATGCCCGACGCCGAGGCGTCGATCGACAGGATCCTGTCCGAGCGGGGTCCGCTGGCCCAGGCGCTTGAGGTGCCGGAGAAATTCATCACGCCAAACTTGGGGCGGGTCCCCGCCATCATGCTCGATTTCTGGGCAAAAGCCGGTGTTGGTGATCTGGCGGACGGGATGCTGCGCCTGTGCCTGCCACGCGAGTTGGAGACCGAAATTGCCCAGCTCTTTCGTAATGACCCTGATTTCGGCTTCCCGATCCTGCCGGAAGGCGTCGAGAAAGAGGAGACACAGGCCGATACCGAACCGCGCATTACCGATGTCCACGCGCTGGCGCATACCGCTTTCGGAAACCTGCTGCTCTGGAGTGAGCGACACGGGCTTGTGCATGTTGATATCGTGCAGGGCCTGGTCGAGGCCCCCTTTCTCTTTAATCCGGAAGCGGCCCCCGCGCCCGACCGCGCGGCCCTCGATTTCATCCTTGGCGCCGATCCCTTCATTCTCGATATGGACGACCGGGATCAGCAGCCGATGTTCGACCGCGCGGTGACCAAATTCGGGCCCATGAAACGGATGTTCATCTATGCACCGGGGCCCGCCGCCACGGGCGATCCCATCCCAGACGTCGACGACCTCTTCCCAGCCCCCTACCCCGAATGGCTGGAGGAGCGCATCATGACAAAACGCTTCACCCTCGTGGATCTCGCAACAGGTCGGTTCGATGTGCGACCGATCGGCGCGCGAAAGCTGCGCCCATGATCCGGGCCGCGGTATTTGCCTTGGCGTTTATCCTGTCTGGGTGTCTGGCAAAGACGCCCGATAACCTGGTTTTGTCTTTTGGCACGTACAGCGCGGTCCCCGTGATGCTGGTCGATTTTCGGATCAACGACAGCACCGGCGGTGCCTCTTTGCCATCGGTGCACTCCAGCAAGGCGGATCAGCGGCAAATCCGGACTTCGGGCAGAAATCTTGGGGCGTGGCCCGGGGGCAGGACAGCGCGTGTGGAGGCGGTCTGGGTCGAGCTTTTGAGCAATCGCGCGTATCGGGCAGATGTCACGCTGGATGCAGGTGACCTGCCCCGCACGGCATCACTGGGGGAGACGGTCGAGCTCAAGGTGATCTTCGGGCCGCACGGTTTGTTGGTGATCGGCGGGGAGCGCACCGAGGCGAACCCCCAACCGATCGATCTGGAAATGATCTGCGGGGCGCGCAGCCCCGCCAATGACCGTGACTACTCCAAAAACCCGCGCGAATTCGCGGGATTGTTCGAAGCTTACTCGGACACTTATCCGCCCGTATCCCCCCAGACCCACTGCCCGGAGCCGCGCGCATGAGCACACCATCCGTCAGCCAGCAAGCCGCCGCATCAAACCAATCCTCGGGTGCGGCCGGGACGGCGGGCAATACTGCCGCGACCTGCCCCGCTACCAAGCTGGAAATCGGCGTCTTTTTTGACGGGACGAACAACAACACCGCAAACGTCGCCGCTGGTGAGCGCGGCGAGGGCGCGGGAGGCGCCAGCTATGACAACGGTCGCTCGAACGTCTCGCTGCTCAGCGATCTGTACAAACGCAAATCCGATGACTGGGAACAGGACGGGACGGGATACTGCAAGAAATTCGGCCGGATTTACGTCTCGGGCATCGGCACCACGGATAACGTGAGCGATTACCGGCCCGACAATATAGCCGGCGCCACCTTTGGCACCGGACCTTCGGGGGTGGAAGCACGCGTGTTTCAGGCCTGTCTGGATCTGGGTCATCTCATCACCCAGCTATCAGGCGGCAATGAACCCGAAGAAATCACCGTGGACGTCTTTGGTTTTAGCCGGGGTGCTGCGGCGGCACGTTATTTTGTCAATTGTTTCCGCCAGGGGTTTATCAAATACAACGCCGTCGACTGGAGTATCTGGCGCGGCATACACATCGACGAAAACGAGGCGTCAGTGCCCGAGGGGCGCAATGTCGTCTTTCGCTTCGTCGGTATCTTTGACACGGTCGCAGCCATCGGTTTGGGCACCAACGACGACAACGGCCCCGTGAATGTGCACTGCAGCAGCGCACAGGCCGAAATGATCTATCACCTCACGGCGGCAAACGAATACCGCGAGAACTTCCGTCTCAATCACAACAAACCGGGCGGCGGGCAGACGCGCGAGCTTCCGGGAGCGCATTCGGACGTTGGTGGAGGCTATAGGGCCGGGCCGGAAAACGTGCTTTTGGAAAGCGCACAAGATCGTACTTTTCACAGTCGCGCCCAAGCGGAGGCCGCACGGTCCGTCGATATCGCCGCCGCCCGGAAGGCCCAGACCGCGCAAACCAGCTTTTGGGTCAGCGAGGGCTGGATCGAGCCCGGCAATCCGTCTGGCGCCTTGCAGAACATGCCCACAGAAATCGTCGAGCGGCGCGTGCGGGGCGTGACCGGGTTGATGCTGGGCGCGCATACCTACACCTACACGAATTCCCTGCGCATGCAGCGCGACCATGTGAAGGCCGGCCTCAACACAATTCCGCTTCGGATCATGTACAACAAGGCAATCGCGCAGAAGGTGCCGTTCAAATCCTTCCCATCGGGAAGCCTGTATGCGCCCCCTTCGGATATGCCCGCTGGCGTGGCCGCGCGGATGATTTCGGGGGGTGAACCCACAGAGGCAGAGCGCCGCGCGCTCTTGCAGGGGTGGGGGCATATTTCTTCCCGGCGCGATTCATTCATCGACAGGCTGGGTTTCGCGCCGGACGTAGGCTTTCAGCGCGTTATCTATCCCAACGAGCCGGGCAAGGCGAAGTGATCCCGCTCGAGCGTATCCATACGCTCGGTTATCAATTCAAAGCGTTCCTCCACCGATAGCGGCAGCGCCATCAGGCGCGCAACCTCGCCTTTGGGATCGCGCGCGATGAAATCCACACCGAAATGCAGCGCCCACGCGCAAAAGGTGAAAAGCATATCGCGCCGCCAAAACCCGGCACCGACGCAGGCATCAACCGTTTCGTGCACGATCGGACGCAAATCATCTCCCGCGGCTTTGGCCTTGTGAGGAAAGGTTTGTGCCAGCCGCTCTGCAAGCGCTTGTCGGTCGCGGCGCCATTGCAGCGCACCGAACGCCTCAACCTCCTCTTCGGTAAGCGCAAAACGGCCGCGCGGCGGCGGCGGCGGGTCTGGCAGATCGACGGGCACTGCGCACAACAACTCTGGCCCGTCCAGCCAGACCGGAAAGAAAAACGCGTCGATCCCCGCCGGTGCGCCGTGCGGACACATCCACCGCACGACAGTCTCAGACCGCTCAGCGACGGTACGGAAATAGACCGCCGCCGCTTCAGGCTCCCAAAACCGAAAGAAGAAGTTTCGCTCGTGCGCGTCCTTTACCCGCATGAAACGGCGCAGATGTTGACGCAAGACCGCGATCTCAAGCTCCGAGCGCAGCAGGATCCCTGCCCCGCGCCGCAACACGCCGTGAACCCCGGCGTGGTCGCCTTCAACATCGCACAGCATCCGGTAAAGCAATGGATTCTTCGCATCAAACGCCACAAGCCAGGGCGCGCTATCCCCCGCCTCCTCGGTCATGCGTTCCGAGAATAACGAGTGATGCGCGACACCCAGCGCGGCAAGACGTTCGCGCAGCCCGTCGATCCGCCCGGCGTCAAGCACGGCAAAGATCGTATCGCATTCGCCGAACAACACCTGTTCAAGCGCGGGCGGCAGCGTTTTCTCGACACCGGGGCCCGCCGGCAGCGGCAGGGTGACCGGTTCCGATGAAATCTCCAGTCGGCTCATCCGCGCTCATTCCCGTCAGCTTGCTTAACCATCCGCGCAGCCTGCCGAAAAAGCGACCCCGGCGCAACGGGTTGGAATGCGTTTGTCGTTTGCGGCCCGGTCCTATTACCGCATAATGTCAGACGACAGCGTCCAGCCTGAGGCAGTGATGGATTACAACACAGATCCCTGGGATCCCGAGGCCCGCCGTAAGGAGACGGCCACTGACGCGCCGGACCTCGACGTGCGGGTGGTTCCGGATGTCGAACCCATCGCCCTCGCAGACGCAACGCGCACGCAGGCTTGCGTGCCGGTTGCGCTTCAAGACGCGATTTTTGGAACACGCACAGCGGCGCGCTTCAGCTTTGCCGTGATAGACGGGGCCAAGATCGACGGCCTTGCCGAATTGCTTGAGACATCGGGCCTGCCGCATCGCTGCCTGTACACCAAAGACAGCGGTTTGCAGGATGTAGCCCCCTGGCTTGTCGAACTCCACGATGGCACGCCCTTTGTACGCAGCCTTTTCACCGTGGGCGACGCCCCTTGGGCGCTTTGGGGGCGTGGTTGGGGAACGGTGCTGCGCAGCGCGATGCCGCTCGACGCACTCTACGCCCATCTTCGCCACTTTACTCAGGTCAGGCTCGATGGTCCCAAGCCCGTCTTTTTCCGTTTCTGGGAGCCACGGGTCATGGCGCGCTACCTGTTCAATCATCACGACACAGCCCGTGAAAATCTGCTGGCCCTGATGGGGGAGGGAGAGATCATCTGCGTGGATTGGTGGAACGATATCGCCGTACACGCGCAAGCGCGCGTTGCCGCGGAGAGGCCGCGCCACTGGCCTCATCTGCGAGAGGATCTGGATCGGATCCGGCTTCAGATCTACTGCGAGACCCTGACCGATGAGCTGGGCGAACGCGTCCCCCGCTGGGCGATATTGATAAATCCGAGCGGCTTGAAACAGTGACGGATCTGGTCATGGCGGCCCGGCAAATGGGATGGCGTTCGGAAAAATCGGTTGAGCGCTATTGCCTTGCCGCGATCCTGCTGGGCACACTGCCCCAGCAGGATCCGCGTTTCGACAAGGTCCTCAACAGCGACAAACACGAACTTGACCGCTCGCGCTTGACGCTCAAACTTGCCATTGACCTCACGGGGGAAAGCGGATGAATGCAATCAATTGCGACGACAGCGAAGCCCGCTGCGCAGAGGGCAACCTTTTTCGCTTTAACGGCGAAGACGCGAATTTCACCGTAGAGGGTTTGGTGAACGGACAATCGACCGGTCCACTGCCCCACGGGGAGCGAATGATCCTGCCCAATACCCTTGCCGGAACAACCAATACACTGGCGGTCCGACTGCGCGGGACCACGCATAACATATGCAATCTGAATGATTTCAACATTACATCCCCGCAGGATGTCGGCGTTTTGATCAGCGAAGTCGGTCCAAACACGCGCGGCGGTGGCGGCGGCGGGACAGAAGAGGATCTGCTCGTCTGCGAAATTCCGGCATCCCTGGAAAGCATGATCACGCAAGAGGGCGATATCGACATCGACACGGCGCCAAATGACGTGTTGCTGCGCGTCGCCTCCGCTATTCTGATTGTCCTCGAAGTCGTTGATGAGGCCACGCTGACGCAATC
This sequence comes from Sulfitobacter albidus, assembly GCF_018200035.1. Lineage (NCBI taxonomy): Bacteria > Pseudomonadati > Pseudomonadota > Alphaproteobacteria > Rhodobacterales > Roseobacteraceae > Sulfitobacter > Sulfitobacter albidus. The sequence goes on from NZ_CP073582.1 coordinate 140,319, forward strand.
GCTTTTTGATGCAACCGATGGCTATGTCGATCTGCGCATGACCGGGACGGACGGCGCGCCTGCGGTGGCCGAGGCGGTTCAGGCCCTTGCCGGACGCAACGGACGCGCGGCGCTGCGTGCCATCGTGCAGGGCGGTCAGGGTGCGCTGCGCGTGATGCGCAACGGCATCGGGTCGCTGGTCATCGTCGCCCGACTGAATTCAGGCATTTCGCGCCAATTGGCGGTCGGTGTTGCCGCCGGCCTGGCGCGGTCACGGTTGTCGACAGTCGTTGCGGGCACGCGCGGGCAGATAGGTGCACCCGGCACCGCACCCGCCATGTCGCGGGTGCCCGTCGTGGGGTTTGTGATCGTGGGGACCATCAACTTTTTGCAATGGTACGAAAATCCCAGCTCTCGCGGGGATTGGAACCGTTTGTTCAGCATGCTGGTGGTCGACGGGACTGCATTGGTGATCTCGACCGTGGCTGCGAACATGGTCATCGGTGGCTTGATCACAATGCTGGGGGGCGCCGCGATGTTGACCGTTGGCACGGGCCTGCTGGTTGTCGGTGCGGGACTGGTCGCCGGGCTTGTTGTCGGGGCGATCGTGACCGCCGTGGCCCGACACTTCGGTCTCGAAGATCAGTTTTACAAGCTGATGGGAAAAGTCAGCAGCGGACTGGGGGCAGTGGCCCAGGGCGCGGTCGAGATTACCGGCAGATTTGCGGATACGCTCGGCCAGATCGCCGATGACCTGCGCGAAACCGGTGGCGAAATTCGGCGCGAGTGGAACAGCGGCTGGGGCCAGGTCAGACGAAATCTGATGAGCGGGCGCGGCAGCGGATTATTCTAGCGATGCCGCTTCGGCACCTTCTCAGGACACGTTTCGCGCTTGGCGACCCGCCGGAAGCGATCCCCCCGATCTTTCGCTGGCAGGTTTTGGTCATGGTGCTGATCCTGCCGTGCTATTTCCTTGCCTCACTGACGCAACTGGCCCAGCCATTCGCAGTATTCACCGATGCAGCGCCGCCGATTATCCGGGCGGCATCCGTGATGGGCACTGTCTTGTTGACGATCGGGGGAGTGATAGCGTGGGCCCTCGTGCTCGCCCGGCGCGCAATCGGCATCGGTGCGATGGTCGCGATGATGCTGTATGTGGGGCCAATGATTGCGGCCCTCCTGATCGCCCTTGTCCCCATCGGATCGCTGACACTGCTTGCCGGAACGACGTTGGTGATCGCGTGGTCCGTCCGCGCGCTCTTTCGGGTCAACGCTGGCGTCAGCGCACACACGCTTGAGGCGCTGCGGGCAGAAAGGCTCCGCGTCGGAGCCGATGGACACCCCGAATTCGTTCTGGCCGCAATGGTGCCGGGCGGCGGCAGGATCGCAACTGCCTTTGACGGATTGCGCAGCCCCTTTGCAACGGTCTTGGAATTCGCAGGGGTTGCGCTGGTGGCGGCCACCGGGTTTGCGCTGGTGCCTGTCGCCATCGCCACGGATTTTGGTCAGCGTGGCCTTATTGCGCCACTCTTATGGGGGCTTTTATTGGCCATCATGCTGGGCGCACGTGGCACGGTAAATCAATGGCTCTTGCTGGCCCGCGTCATGGCAAAGGGTCCAATACTCCCGGAATGACCATCGCGCGCCACCGCCGACGCCACGCGGCTCAGGGCAAGACCTTGGCGGTCGGGGACCCGGTAATGATAACGCCGCCATGCGATGTGGTCGATCCAAGGTAGGCCACCGGCTTTCCATCCGCAGTCGCCATTGATGACCCTTTCACGATGGTCGCTCCGCAGGCGGTCTTGTCCCCCACCCGCGCCACGGGGAGCTGATCGCACGTGGATTGCGGGCTGCCCTTGATGATAGGCGTCACGATCTTGCAACGGGGACAGACGTGTTTGTCAGTCACGCGGGCAACGGGCAGCATGGCGCTACTCCTCTTTCTGGGTCAGGCATTCCTCGACCAGAGGCAACGCATCGCGCGCGGCGCCCTGCAACGTCGGAACCTGGGCGCTGCCGCCCCCGCCCATCGATACCGAGCCCTTGAGATTGATCCGCGCAGCCTCAAGCGTGATGCCGCTGCCGTCGATGGTGATCTTGCCACCCGGACCCTTGATCGTAAACTTTTCAAAGGCCATCAGCGTATGCTTGCCGGTGTTGTTGGTGATGGACTGCGTCACGTCGAGCGTGGATTTACCCAAAACGGTCTCTTCACGGTTGCGTCCGACCTGCACGATATGGTCGGCAAAGATATCCTGTTTGTGGATGTTGCCCACATTGTGCACGTGGTCCTTGCCGTATTTTTCCTGCTGGTTGCGCTTGACCTCGTAATAGACGTCCTGGCCGACGGTCTCGCGCTGGTCACGGCCCACGTTCATCGTTTCATCCTGGCCCACGACCTGACTGCGGTCGCGTGCGATGGTGTTACTTTCGTCCCTGCCGATGGATTTGCGACGATCGTTCAGGATTTCGATCTCCTGATCCTTTTGGCCGTGCATATAGATCAGCTCTTCATCGCGTAGATCCTCGAACATCAGCTCATTGAAACCGCTGCCTTCGTGTGTATCGGTCTTGAAGGTCGAACGTGTCTTGTTGGCCGGTAGATCATAGGGCACCGGGTTCGCGCCGTTGTAGACACAGCCCGTGACCAGCGGTTTGTCGGGATCCCCCTCAAGAAACTCGACCACGACCTCCATGCCGATGCGAGGGATCACCATTCCGCCCCAGCCGCGCCCGGCCCAATTCTGGCTGACACGGCAGCGCATCGAATAAGCACCGTCAAGATCCCAATGAAACTGCACGAGAATCCTACCGTATTCATCGCAGTCGATCTCACCGGAGCCCACGACGACAGCCGTTTGCGGGCCGTGCACCAGCGGCACACGGGTGCGCCGTTCGGGGCGCATCGGCGCAGTATCGGGCATCAGCACATAGGATCCTTCGTATGCCTCTTCGCCACCTTTCGCATCGCCCGAGCCGTAGGCCTGTGCGCGGTAGATATGCTGCGCCCGCAGACACAACATACGCTGTCCTGTCACGCCCGGGATCGTGTCACCCGTCGGCGTGACACACCAACCCGCGCCAAGGCTCGCAACATCACCTTTCGCAAGATAGCGAATCGCCTGTCCTGTTTCAGCCTGCACGCGGGTATTGACGACGCCGCGCCCCTCGCTTTGCTTGAGGTAGTCGCCCGGCCAGTCGAAGCTTTCGATCTGGCCCTGTGCGTGCGTTGCCTCACCGACCTGATCGACCTCTTGCGCAGCGTGTGGTGATTTGAAGTTATATTCTGTCAGCCGTACTGCACCCGTGGTCAGGCGCGAACCGCCGCGGAAGCCGTCAAAATGCTCCTCATCGTGCATGTGATAGCCTTCGACGCCGTAGTAGGGTCGGTTGCCGCCGGAAACATCGGGCTGCTGGCTCACACGGTCCGTCAGGACAAGCTTGTGATTGCCGTTCTCATGCACCCAGTGCCAGGTGATGCCAAACCGCTCCATCTGGCGGCGGGCAAAATCCGCGTCGCTTTCGTTGTATTGAACGGTATATTCGAGGGTCGGATAGTCATCGGTCAATTCCAGCTCAAGATGAGGATTCCCCAACTCGGCATAGACGCCAAGAAGCTCCTTGAGGATCTGATCTACGCTCATCCGGTGAAAAATCCGCTGATTGCGGCGCAGGCCCGCCACATGCAACCATGGCCGAAGAACAATGTCGTAGCGGTTGCCGTTTTCGTCCATCCCGCACCATTGCGCGGCGGTGACAATCCCGTCGAAATAGCGCTGCCCACCCGCAACATCCATCTCGATCGTTGCGTGTGTGCCGAGCAATGCGTTGAGATCGACATCGGGATCGGCGGATAACGCTTCAACCGTCCAGGTAAAATCGCCCGACAACTCCTCGTGCCCATCCATACGAAGCAATACCAGCGTGTTGATCGCCAGTGACGTGGTCAATCGCGCGCGGCGGTTTTCCTGAATAAAAGGGACGTTCATTCGGTATCTCCGAATTAAAGGGCATGGTTTCGTGATCAATCTATCAAGGAATCGCAGGGATGTCGCCCCCGTCAAGCGTTAGGTTGGAAACCTTGTTAGAACTTCGCGCCCCGTTTGGCGAAAGCCCGGCGCAAAGCGTCTCGAGGAACCGTAGCGACCTACCTCTTCCCAGTTAAAGGGTGGCAACAGCTTACATCGACTTTTGCCTATTCACCGTGTGGCTTCAGGGAAAACTAACAAACCTCTGATAGCTGCCAAAGCCCTGAAAAAGTGGCTTGGGTGAAAAACGTGGCAACGCATATCGTTACATCGTCAAATTGGAATAATCCGGCGTTCTGGTCTGGGATCAATCAGTCGACCGCGGGGCACACCCTTGATTTTGACAGCCTGCCCAGCAATTTCACGGTCAATCTTGATCAGGCGACCGGTAAGTTGACGCTGTCGGATGGCACCACGACCTTTGTGGTTGGAGAATCCGGGGTCAGCGGTGTGGATGCCAATCTTGGCGGTGCAACGCTATTCGATTTCTTCACGATCCTGAGCGGCACGCTCGGCGATGATACGCTGCTCGGAACCGCGGGGAATGACATCATCAATGCCGGGTCGGGCGATGATACGGTCCTTGGCGGGCTGGGGGATGATACGCTCGACGGCGGTGCGGGGGTGGACCGCATCTTTGCCGGGGAAGGTGCCGACAGCGTGGATGGCGGCGCCAATGCCGACCTTATCACTGGCGACGGTGGTGCCGACTTTATCAAGGGCGGGAGCGGCAATGATACACTCTTTGGTGGTCAGGACAGTGCAACCTCATCTGGCGGCAGCGACGCGCCCTCGCTGAGCTTCGGCGTCTTTCATCTGGGCTACGCCCCCGAAATGGACACCACTGACGGCAACACTGTCAATGAGAACGCCGCCGCGATCCTCGGCACATTCGGCAGCGCGCAAAACGCGCTTTACCACAGCCTGCAAACCGCCGTTGCCTCCGATACGGACGGCAATACCTGGATAAACATCGGCGATACCGAAACGGCCGAGACGATCACGATTGACGGCACCGCCCGTGAGATTGACGTCGCTTCATTCTACGACGCGACCGTTACCTTCACCGACGGAACCACAGGCAATTTCAACACTGTCGTCCTTCAGACGACTGACGGGCATCTCTACATGATGCCTGAAACCACGAACAACGCCGATCACGCGCTTCTGACCAGCAAGCCGATTGAATCCGTTACACTGGATGCGGTTTCTGTCAACTATACCAATGTGTCTGCCACCCGGATGGACGGTAACTATGCCCTGCCTGGCGATACCGATACCTCAAACGACACCCTTGAGGGTGGGTCCGGCGACGATGTGCTCTACGGCGGGGGCGGCGACGATGCGCTTTATTCCAACCTTGGCAACGATACCATGTACGGCGGGGATGGAGATGATTATCTCCAGTCGGGCTCCAGCACAGGTACCGCCGCTTTCGGTGAGGGCGGCAATGATCTGTTCAATATCTCTGTCGGTTTGCAGGACGGCGGTGATGACGACGACATTTTCCGCGCCATCTTTGGCTTCAGGGCAGCTACGATTGTAGGCGGAGAGGGCGGTACGGATTTTGACATCATCGACCTGAGTTCGGTTTCTGCGACACTTTCCGTCGACTGGACCGGCGCCGAAGCAGGCACAATCATCAGCGGCTCCGACACACTCACCTTTTCCGAAATTGAACGGATCACCCTCGGCTCCAACACCGATACTGTCGATGCGCGCGCCGAAACCCGTGGCGTCAATCTCGACACAGGAGCGGGCAACGATTCAATCCGCGATGGTCAGGGCAACGATACCATTTACGGCGGCGCTGGAAATGACCGCGCCACTCTTTTTGGTGGGCAGGGCGATGATCTGCTCGTCGATGTCGAGACCGTGTATGTCGAAGGTGAAGCCGGGAATGACACGATCATTGCCGGGACGGGCGGAGGATTCGTCGGGCTGGACGAGAACTGGAATCTCAGCTTTTCCGACGGCCAGAATGCGATCTCCAGCGATGGCACCTACACGCTTACGCTCACGGATGTGTATTCCTTCGACGCCTACGGAACAGCGAGCTTCGTCGATGCGTCCGGCGCAGGTCAGGGGATTTCCTTTTTTGCCTACGACGGGACGGATACAGTTGTCGGCTCGAACTTTGATGATCAGGTTTTCGGGTTCGGCAGCGGGTCGCTGAATGTCTCGGCAGGGGCGGGCAACGACGCTATCGACGGCAGCCTGAGCGCAGGGGACACATTGTCGGGTCAGGCAGGCAATGACAGCCTGCAGGGCTTTGGCGGCGACGATGTTCTGTCAGGCGGGTCAGGAAACGACACACTCGAGGGTGGGGATGGCAACGACCTTTTGGACGGCGGCGAGGGGGATGATATCGTCAACGCCGGGGCGGGCGATGACACGGTTCTGAGTAACTTCAGCAGCTTCGACGGCAGCACTGACGACGTCTACGACGGTGGCAGCGGCGTTGACACATTCACCATCGGCGGCACCGGGACGGACGGCTTCAGCTATTCGATCAACCTCGAAACCGGTGCGGGAAGCTACGGGAACACTTATCTTAACTTCGAGAATGTGACCGGCGGGTCCGGCGATGATACCTTCCTCGGCACGTCCGATGACAACATCCTCATTGGCAACGGTGGCAACGACATTCTGCTTGGCGGAGACGGGGCCGACACCATCGCGGGCGGCGACGGGGACGACTATATCGAAGGCGGCGCAGGCGATGACTTTCTGACCACTGGCCTAGGTCAGGACACGCTGTTGGGCGGCGACGGCAATGACACGCTGCTGAACTCTGACGGCGACGACAGCCTCGATGGCGGCGCGGGTGACGACAGTATCGTTGCCACCGGTGGCGAAGATACCCTGCGCGGCGGTACCGGGGCCGATACGATGGAGGGTGGCGACGATGCCGACACCTTTATCATCGAGGACAACTTCGGCAACGACGTCATTATCGGCGGCGAAGGAACCACGGACGGTACGGACCGGGATTTCGACATCATCGATCTGACAGCGCTGACGGGTCCCGTCACCGTAACCTACACCGGTGACGAGGCGGGCACGATCACTGATGGCACCCATACAATCACCTTTTCCGAGATCGAGCAGATCATCACCACCGATCAGAACGACAGCATCAATGCTGTCGATGACACCTCAGGGAGCTTTCTGGACGCAAGGGGTGGCGACGACGAAATTAGGGGCGGTCAGGGCAACGACACAATCCTTGGCGGATCTGGCCGGGATACGATCTCTGACGGAGAGGGCGACGACTCAGTTGATGCCGGTTCGGGCGATGACATTATTGGCGGTTGGTCCGGCAATGATACATTCGACGGGGGACGGGTAACGACAGTATCGAGGGGGCGATGGCGCCGACAACATTCAGGGCGGCGCCGGTGATGACCTTTTGGTGGGCTATGATGCCGCAAATCTCGGCGGGGGCTCAACCGATGTCGCGATAGATGATGGAGCAGCCGATACGATTGAAGGAGGGACAGGCGCAGATACCATTGCGGGGGGGCGTGGTGCCGACAGCTTGTCGGGGGGCGATGATGCCGACACCTTCGTAATTCATGACAATTTTGGCAACGACACCATCTCGGGTGGCGAAGGCGGCATCGATGACGACGTAATTGATCTCAGCGCAATGACGGGCCCCGTCACCGTCAGCTTTACCGGTGACGAGGCGGGCACGATCACTGATGGCACCGATACGATCACCTTTTCCGAGATCGAGCAGGTCATCACCACCGATCAGGCGGATATCGTCGATGCGACCGGCAAGGCCGGCACAGGTGGGATCAGTGTCGACACCCGCTCGGGCAACGACACCATCACTGGCGGGAATGGCGACGATACGATCGTCGCGGGCGACGGGGATGACAACGTCGATGGTGGCTCCGGCGCGGACAGGGTCGAGGGCGGCGCGGGCGCCGATACCGTATCGGGCGGCGGCGGGAGCGATACACTCATCGGCGGTGCTGGCGATGACAGCCTGAATGGCGGCGGCAATGCCGACAGCATTGAGGGCGGCGACGGACAAGACACGATTCAGGGCGGTGCAGGTGGCGATACCATCGACGGTGGGGCCGGGGCTGACAGCATCGAGGGTGGCGGCGGCAATGATTTCATCCGCCACGCGGTCGGAGGTGACACAGTTGACGGCGGGGCCGGGAGCGACACAATTTACGGCGGATTTGCGCCAGGCGATGACGACGCCGTGCTGCGGGGTGGCGATGGCAACGACAGCATCGTCACCTACGGCGCGAATGACACGGTCTTCGGCGATGCGGGCAACGACACGATTGTCGGAGACGCGGGGAACGAAAGCTTCGACGGCGGCGCCGATGACGACGACATCTGGGGCGGCGACGGCGATGATACGATCACCGGCGGCACGGGCCGTGACACGGTCGAAGGGGGCGCAGGGAACGACAGTCTTTCAGGCGGCGACGGTGATGATGTCTTTGTCTACGCCCAGGCCGAAGGCGCCGACACCATCACTGATTTCAACTTTGGCAACTCCGGTGCCATCGGGGACGGCGATACGACCAACAACGATTTTATCGATCTGTCCGGATTCTATGACCGGGTAGGTGAACTGCGCGAAGATTTCGATGACGACGGCGTTCTCAACCAATCAAACAGCACAGCCAACGGGGGTGATGTTGATTATTCGGATAACGCCCAGATGGACGCGAGCAATAACCTCACGTTCCAGGGGGCGAGCCGCGACAGCTTTACCGCCGACAATACCGGCGTAGTCTGCTTCGCCAAAGGCATGCGGATTGCCACGCCCAGAGGTCCGCGCGCGGTCGAAAGCCTTGAGGCTGGAGATGTCGTCTGCACCCACAGCGGCGCCCTGCTGCCGTTGGTCTGGACCGGGAAAACGGAGCTGGCCCTGCAATCAGGTCACCGCGACCCGCGCCGTACCCCGGTTCGTATCAAGCCTGTTTCCGGCGGCGGCAATCGCGCCCTTCTTGTCTCACCGCAGCACTGCATGCTCATGACCCTCTCCGACGGCAGCGAGGCTTTCGCACGCGCGCGACACCTGGCCGAAGAAACCAAACTGGCCTCCTATGCCCTGAGCCGCCCGCGCGTAAGCTACGTGCATCTTTGTCTCGCGCGGCATGACATCCTGATTTGCGAGGGCCGCCCGAGTGAGAGCTTTTATCCCGGCCGCTGGGCGCTGCGCAGCTTGCCAGAGCCCGATCTTGGCCGCCTCCTGCGGGCCGTCCCGACGGTGCGGCCAGGTGCCGGGGAGACGGGATACGGGCCGCGGGCCGCACCGATCCTCGCCCGTCACGAAATCCGCAAATTAACAGCCGCAGGGACCCTTGCCTTTGCGCCGCTTGCGATGCCCGACACGCCGGTTCAGGTCGCGAGATAGCGGCTGGATCATCCAATCGCTACCGGATCTTGCGTTTTGCAGGGCCCCCTGCCCTGACCGGCGGCCCGTTGCGGCCCGTCGAAATAAGTGTTCCTCGCAAAGTCTAGAGAGACGCGGTGATCCCACCGTCGACAAAAAGGGTGTGCCCGTTGACAAAGCTCGATGACGGACCCGACAGGAAAACCGCCGCACCAACCAGCTCTTCAACCTTGCCCCAACGGCCCGCAGGGGTTCGTTTTTCCAGCCAGTTGGTAAATTCGGGATCGGCGACGAGAGCCGCGTTCAGCGGCGTCTCGAAATAGCCCGGCGCGATGGCATTGCACTGCAGCCCATGGCGCGCCCAATCCGTCGCCATCCCCTTGGTCAGGTTCGCGACAGCCCCTTTGGTGGCGGTATAGGGCGCGATGCCCGGCCGCGCGAGCGCGGTCTGCACCGACGCGATGTTGATGATCTTGCCCGCCCCGCGCCCGATCATGTGACGCGCGACGGCCTGTCCCACGTGGAAAACACTTGCGACATTGGTTTGCAACAAACGCTCGAAAGCGTCGGCTGGAAAATCCTCAAGCGTGCTGCGGTGCTGCATCCCGGCATTGTTGATCAGGATGTCGATCGCGCCTGTCTCAGCCTCAAAGCGGTCCACGGCGGCACGCACCGCCGCGTGATCGGTCGCATCGAAGGCAAGTTCATGCACCGTCGCCCCATCCGCCCGCAAAGTCTCTGCCGCATCCGTCAGCTTTTCGGCGTCACGCCCGTTCAAAACGATTTCCGCGCCCGCCTCCGAAAGACCGCGCGCCAGCGCATACCCGATCCCCTGCGAGGATCCGGTGATCAGGGCGCGACGCCCGGTGAGATCAAAAAGGCTGGACATGGACGGCTCCGGAATGAGGTAGCGGGATTGACCGCCGGACAGTTGTCGATACCTTGGTCACGCCCCCCCATGCTGTCAACTCACCCGGCAGCCTTCCTGGCCCTGAAAGGTCTGCCATGAAAGTCGTCGTTGTCCATGCCGCGCGGGATTTGCGTGTTGAGACCCGCGAGATGCCCAAACCCGGCCCCGGTCAGGTGTTGGTCAAGCTGGCGGCAGGCGGGATCTGCGGATCAGATCTGCATTACGTCAATCACGGTGGCTTCGGCACCGTGCGGCTACGCGAGCCGATGATCCTCGGCCACGAAGTTGCGGGCCATATTGAAAGCGTGGGCGCGGGCGTCGCGGATCTGATGCCCGGCACGCTTGTCGCCGTCTCGCCCTCGCGACCTTGCGGCAGCTGCAGCTTTTGCAACGAGGGTCGTCAGAACCACTGCCTGAACATGCGCTTTTACGGCTCCGCGATGCCGTTCCCGCATATTCAGGGTGCGTTTCGGGAGTACATCGTGGCGGATGCGGCGCAATGTGCGGATGCGGGCGCGCTGACGCCCGGTGAGGCCGCAATGGCCGAGCCCCTCGCCGTCGTGCTGCACGCCGCGCGGCAAGTCGGTGATCTGATGGGGCGTCGGGTGCTGGTGACGGGCTGCGGGCCGATTGGCCTGCTCGCCGTACTGGTCGCGCGCGCCGCAGGCGCGGTCGAGATCGTGGCGACCGATATTTCAGACTTCACGCTTGCCAAAGCGCGCGAGGTCGGGGCGGATGCGACAGTAAACGTGGCGCGCGAGGATCAAAGCCTGGATCGATTCAGCGCGGGCAAAGGGTATTTCGATACGCTGTTCGAATGTTCTGGCGTGGCCTCCGCGCTTGCCGCCGCGGTACCCGTCCTGCGCCCCGGTGCGACGATCGCGCAGCTTGGCCTTGGCGGAGACATGACACTGCCCCTGCAAGCCATGACCGCCAAGGAACTTCAGCTTAAGGGCTCGTTCCGCTTTCACGCGGAGTTTTTCACGGGGGTCGAGATGATGCGTCGCGGCAGGCTGAACACGGCGCCACTGATCACGCACCGCTATTCCATCGACGAGGCGCAGGCCGCCTTCGCCATGGCATCGGACCGCACACAGGCGATCAAGGTCAATCTGACCCTCTGACCACACAGATTGCGGCCCTGGCGGTCACATTTCCGATCCCATACCGCTGATTCGCCGCGCGATCCGGATGCAATTCTTGCACCTTAACAAATAGTTAACGCGGCCCTGCCTCAGCGGTCACGATCCGGTCACGCCGCTCCTGTCTTTTAGACCAAAGACAGGAGGACGCCATGAAAGATCACTGCCCCTATAGCCAGCCGACACCCTCGCCTGATGCACGCGCGCATGTGGCCGAAGGTCACGCACGGCGCGCACAGGCGGCAGATCACGCCGCCACACCGCTGGTGTCGGCGCACAACGGCGAGGCCGAGGATTTTGCCCAAAGCTGGCCTACGAATTTTACCAAAGGGCTGCCGCACGATTGCTACGGCAATGTCGACCCGACGGCCTATGCCACGTTCTTTCGCGAGGTTGCGCGGCCGACCTACACGAGCCCGAACGGGCAACGCCGCGCCGCGTTCGATGTGCCGCGCTACACGGGCTCGTTCCGCACGGCACCCACCCGCGGCGAGACCCCATTTGACTGGCGCGGCTGGGAAAGCCCACTCGCAGGCCATCAGTTCACGCTCGAAGGTCCCGGCCCTGCCGCCGTCGGCATGGCACCCGCGCCGCGCCTTGGCTCGGATGAGCTTGCGGGCGAGATGGCCGAGCTTTATGCCATGGCGCATCTGCGCGATCTGTCGTTCGAGGATATGCGCGACGGGGCGGGTGATGCCGGTGTTGTCACCGATGCGCTGTGCAAATTGCCCTGGTTCCAGCCCGGCGGCGATGCGCGCGACGCGGATGGCGCACCGCTTGATCCTGTCTCGACCGCGCGGCGGGCCCGCGACGGTGGCCCACTGTGCACACAAACGCTTTTTCGCGGTTCCAGCCCCGGCTGTGCGGCGGGGCCGTATCTGTCGCAATTCATACTGCAGGGCCACGACAGCCGCGGCGGCGGTCGGGCACAAATGGAAGCTGTGCAGCAAATCCACGGCCGCGCCCGGCGCAGTGACGGCACCCGCATCAGCGCCCGCGACGGGATGATCCTGTTTGGCGCGCAGCGCATTGATCAGCGGATCGAGCCGCAGACGCCCGGCGTCGACTATCTGCGCGACTGGGCCGAATGGCTCGACGTCCAGAACGGCGCCAACACCAAGAACGAACAGGCGTTCGATCCCGATATCCCGCTCAAGTTCATTGAAACGCCACGCGATCTGGCAAGCTACGTGCATTTCGATGCGCTTTATCAGGCCTATCTCAACGCCTGCCTGCTGATGCTCAGCTGGGGCACGCCGATGGATCCGGGCTTGCCCGAGCCGAACACATCGCTCAGCCGCACACCCTTTGCCACATGGGGCGGGCCACATATCCTGACGCTGGTGACAGAGGTCGCCACCCGCGCGCTGCGCGCCGTGCGCCGTCAGAAATTTCAGATCCACAACCGTGCCCGCCCGGAAAAGCTGGGTCAGGTAGCAAGCCTTGTCGCCAACGGTCACGGCGACACGCTGGGGCTGGCGAGTGATCCGGCGCAGGCACACCTGGAAAAGCTGGGTGCGGCAAAGCACCACGATTTCGACCTGCTGCACGCCATCGCACAGGCTGACGAATCCCCGCAATTTGCCCAAAGCGAAGGGGCGTGGGGCGGTTTGCCCGACAACGGTTGCAATCTGTTGCTCCCCATGGCCTACCCCGAAGGCTCGCCCATGCATCCTTCCTACGGGGCCGGTCACGCGACGGTGGCGGGCGCTTGCGTCACGGTGCTCAAGGCGTTTTTTGCCACACGCGCCACCGACGGCAGCGCGCTGACGCTCGAACAGGCTGGCGCGCCTGCGGTGTTCGTGCCCGCGCCGGGCGGTCTGGCGCTGAGCGAATGCACGCGGCAGGGCGACACCACGCAAGCGCTTACGTTGGAGGGAGAACTCAACAAGCTCGCCGCCAACATCTCCATCGGGCGCAACATGGCCGGTGTGCACTTCTACAGCGACTATTTCGACAGTCTGCGGCTGGGCGAGCGTATCGCCGTCGGCATCCTGGCAGAGCAGATGGTAACCTATACCGAAGGTGTGACCCTCTCGCTCGACAGTTTTGACGGGGACGCACTCAAGATCCACGGTGACGGGCTGGGCGGGTTTGGCGTCGACGTGGCTGGGGGCGATTACGACAGCTGGCGGCTGCGCCACGTGCCGCAATCCCCCGCGGGAGTGTAATCGATGCTCAAGGTTCTGCCCACCCGCCTGCCCCTACGTGTCGAGGCGCCGACTGTCCGGTCGCTGGGGCATGCGCTCTCAACCGTGCTGATCCTCATGATGATGGGGCTGATTGCCCTTGTCATCCTCTACCTCATTTCGTGCGTTCCCGACCTTTTGCGCACGTATTCCCATGACGGGGCAAGACTGGGTGTGAGCTTCTTCCCTCACACCTGACGCTGCCCTGCCACTGGGGGACCGCGGTGCACTCCCCTCCGCGGTCCCTCTTTTTCCATCATAGAACCGGAACGCTACATGCCCTACTCCTTCTCTCCCGGTCAGGCCGATCCCGGCATAAACCCGGATACGCTTGCTGCTTGGCAGGGCCAGATCACGCGGACGCTCGCGCAGCTGGACGCTGCGGCCCCCAATCCATTGCTCTGCGTCGATCCGCACGACCTCGAGGCGCGGGGTCCCGCAATTCCTGTCACATGGTCCGGCAGCCCACGCGACGCGCGCGACTGCCTCGGCGACACGCTCGCAGCAGAGCTTGCGGATTGCGGATGGCCGGGCCGGGCCGAACTGCAAAACGAGCATCTGGAGTATACCCTGCTGATGCGCCCTGATGCCTCCGGCACCCTGCGCCCGAAAAGATTTGTCGCCACGACCGAGCTGGCTGAGTGGTGGCGGCTGATGGCGCTGCACGACATCGACGGATTTCTGCGCAGCATTCACCGCACCCTGCGCCAGCGCTACAGCTGTGCAGCACTTTTCGGGATCAGTGCCGATTGCTGGCGTGGTCTGTCAATCGACCGCCGGACCGCGCTTTTTGACCGGCGGCTGATCGGGCGCGGGCCACATCAGCCACCTGAACATCCGCTGAACGTGCAGCACGCCCTGTTTCTGAGCAATCCGGCAAATTCGCTGATCGCTTTTCTCGAAATGGTGCATGCGGGCGCGCGCGCCTTCGTGAGTGGCACTGCAGACCGCCCGCGCCGCGCGCGCATCGAGGAAGTTTTCGCCGCGACCGACCGGGCCGACGCCTATTGCCGGGCTGCCCCGGCGGCCCTGACACGCGGGATCCGTGATCTGATCCTCCCGGACCCAACTGGGCCTGCACGCCGCGCGGCGATGGCCGAACCGTTCGGCATTTATATGCACGGGATCGATACCCAGCGCTTTACGCTCGGCGGCGCCCCCCTGCCCGGAAGCTGGACACGCTTTAGCCGGGGGCGCGACGGGCGGTTCATGCGTCTCGAATTCGGGCCGACGGATGCCGAACCTCTCTTCTTGGATGATATTCGCGTGGGCACGCAAACCGGAGCACCACCGCTGCGCGGCTACGATCTGGCCGCTGCAATCTCCGTTGGGCCCATCCTGTGCGTCGAAGGGCGCGCCTGCCAAGAGGCGCCGCGCACCCACGTACCCGCCTGCGCGCCCGGCACGCTGGTTTGCGGCCTGCCCGACAGCCCGCGCAGCCGGACACTCGCGGCTTTTGCCGATCTGTTCGAGATGCCACCCGATTGGAACCACCTCAACGGAGTGCTTCGGGTTGGCTGAGCGTCCTCTGTTCGACCGGTACGGCCTTGAACACCGGCAACGGCAGCTCCTGTGCCGTCATGTCAAACACCGCCACGGGTTGGCCAAGCACATCCGCAGCCGCGCGCAGCGCATCACCAAGGCTCGGATTGGCAGGGCTAATCCCGCTCGCCTCAGTGTCCGCATCGGGGCAGGCTGGGCGATCCGCACGGGCCCCACGGTAAAGGGCAAAAAGCCGCGCTTCGGTTTGGGCCAGGCCCTGTGCCAACACGCCGCGATGCTCCAGCGCGGCCATGTTGCGCCAGGACACGATCGCCTCCTCGATTGCGCGGCGCACGGTTTCTTCAAGGGCACCCCCAAAGGCACTGCCGTAGGTCGGACGCCCGCCGTCGAAATCCGCGCAAACCGCGCGCACCAGTACCCCGACCCCCGCATACGGCGTTACGTGCAGATCAATCCCGCGCAAATGCGTCTTAAGCCAATCGGCGAGCGGGCTTTGCCAGCCCGTCAGCCGGTGGGTGAGCCCCCGTGCCTCCAGCCCGTGTTCGAGACATTCCAATACCGCCCACATCGCCGCCGCTTCCGGCGAGGGACCGGCTGCCGCCCCTTTGGAGGACACAGTTCCCGCCGTCCCCGGAGCCCCCAGCGCAAGCGCAGTACGCGGCATCCTGTAGATCTCGCCATCGGACGCCATCACACTTTCGAGCGTTTCGCTGGCATCGCTGCTGAATTGCAGGGCATAGCGTTCGATTGCCTCAAACCCGGCGAGCCGCGCTGCAGCCGGCGCCGTGGCACCACAGCCAAACGCGACGCGCAGGCCCACCGCATCCTCGGGCGGCCGCGCGCCTGCGCGCAGATGCACGATGCGCACCGCAGCACTCAACGGCGCATTGGGCGGCACAGCGAGGGCCTGCGCGCCGGAAATCAGCCCGCGCTGCTCGGCCAGATCAATCCAATCATCCGTCATTTCACTTTCATAAATGACATACACCGCCCTATAGTACCACGGGGCACAACACCAAGAGGGGGAACGCCAGATGGCGAGACTAGAGCTAAATCCAGAATTCAAACTCAAGGACCTTGGCAAGGAGGTCCTGAATGCTGGCCGCGCAGCCGCGGCGGGCGACATCAGTATCGCGGAAGAGGCCGAGGAACGTATCACGGGCATGTTCCCCGAAGAAAAGCGCAGGCCCACGATCAAATTCGTGCGCGATACCAAGGACCTTATCCATATCGTGATCCCCTATCTGCCCGATGGCGGCGGTGCGGGCAGCTACGCGGACGAGCTTGCGGGCGAGGCGATGGGCCAGATCGTGGTCTACGGCTGCGGCCGGTAAACGCGTCTCCTAGAGACACCGCATGGCCGCGGCAAAAACCAAGATATTTCTGTCCGGCCCGCTGCAAATTATCTGCGACGACGGGCGCGACGCAACGCCGCCTGGCACCAAGGCCAAGGCGCTGCTTGCGCTCGTCGTCCTTTCCAAAAACGCGGTACGCAGCCGCGCATGGTTGCAAGACCACCTGTGGAGCACCAGCGCCCCCGCGCAGGGGGCGGCCTCCCTGCGAAAGGAACTCAGCCGTCTGAGTAAGTTTTTCGGGGCGCAAGATCTGTCCTGGTTCACCATCGCACGCGATACCGTCAGTATTGATCTGGGCGCGGTCGAGGTCGACATATTTGACACTGACCTCCCCCCCGACCGGGCCGAGCTGCTCGAAGGGCTCGACGTAGGGGATCCCGAGTTCGAGGACTGGCTCGCCATCGAGCGGCAGGCCTTCTGGAGCGTCGACACAGGCGAAGGCGACGACACCCCGATTCCCGCACAACGCCCCGCCCATTGGGGCCGCCAGCGCCCCATCCTCGTGCTGGAGCCGATGGAGACGGTGGGCGACACTGCGGACGTCGCCATCACCGCCGCCGCCATCCACGACGAGCTGATGTTCCTGCTGGGCACGCTTTCGGACGTAATCGAACTCCGCGATGCCCGCCGCCAGACCGCCCCCGTCGAAGGCTATATCCTCAGCGGCAGCGTGGTGGGGGCAGATACGCTGCGGGTGGGCGCGCAGCTGACGTCAACCGCCGATGACAGTTGTCTGTGGAATGGCCGCTTCCGCTTCCGGCAGGGTGACAGTTTCGACGCCGTCGAAGAAATCGCGATGGAGCTTGTCGCAGCGCTACAACTGCGTCTGCGCGACGGGCACTGGGCCGACATCTGGTCCGCGCGCGCCACATCGACCGAAGCCTGGACCGAATTCCAGCGCGGCCGTGTCAAGGAAGGTCATACCACCTACGACGGGCTCTCCACGGCGATCAGGCACTACGAACACTGTCTGACACATGACCCCGAATATCTGCCCGCGCAGGTCGCGATCGGGTTTTGCAAGCTGGACCTCATCCGCCTTGGCATGGCCCGCGATCCCGACAGTTTTCTCTCGGAAGTGCAGACACTATCGGCGCGCCTTCGGGCGGAGCATCCCGATGACGCCTATTGCATCGCCCTCGAGGCGTTCACGCATAACGTCGCAGGGCACACCGAGGAAGCCTGCGAACTGATGCGCCCCGTGATCGACCGCTGGCGGAACAGTCCCGAATTGCTGGGATACTACGGGACGCTTTTGGGATACGACGGGCGCTATGAGGCCGAAATCGCGGTCTGCCGAAAGGCCCTCGCCCTGACGCCGCACCCACCGATCTGGATCGAATCAAATCTGGCGATCTCCATGGCGCAGGTGGGGGACAAGGCCGCCTGGCATCATGCGCACAACGTTCTACGCAATGACGCCGGAAACGTACGTGCGCGTATGGTTCTTTGCGCCCTTTCGGCCGAGGCCGGAAACACCTCGCTCGCGCGTCGCCACGCCCGACGGATCCTTGAGCTTGAGCCCGATTTCACCGCCGAAACATGGGCCTGGGCGCCGTGTTTTCGCGACCCCGATCATCACGCTCATATGGCCCGGCTGCTGGCATCCGCCGGGCTGTAACTGGACGCAGACGCCCGCGCGCCCTAGGCTTTGCCCACCCCACCAACCAAGCGGACCCCATGACCCAGAAAGACCCGCATAACCGTCAGCATTTGATCGAAAGCATCTATCGCATCGCGCTTGAGCCGCAGAGCTACGATGATTTCATCGGCGAATGGGACACCTTCATCCGCAAGCGGCTCGACGATCTGACCACGCTGCGCGCCAGCACCGAGGAAGGGGCACTCGACACAGATGAGGTGGCGGGGCATTTCACCCTCGCGATGCAGCTGCTTGAGCAGGCAGGTCGGCCCGAGATTCGGGATGCCGACACCGGCACGCATCCGCGCATGATGGTGGCGGGAGACGGCACGCTGTTGTGGAGCAATGCCTCCGCCGAGCGCCAGCTCGGCGCGCGCAGCGGCATGTCGATTGAGGATCTCAAACTCGGGGCGCAAGCCTGCACCGATATTCTGTCCCTTCCGAAAAAGACCGATGACGCTGTCAGGATCGTGCAAATGCCAACGCGGAAGGGCGCGCAGTTGCCGATGGCCTTTCGCTGCACGTCTGGAAGGGGGACGGACCGGCTTATCGAGGCGCGCCAGATGCGCCAGCACTGGCCAAAGGCGACCGATGCCCTGTTGGAGCAGGGATTTGGTCTTAGCCCCTCGGAAACTGCGATCTGCGCGCATATCGCCGCTGGACGCGGCGCGTCTGAAATCGCCACCCAGCGTGACAGCGCGGTGGGCACCGTGCGTACCCAGATCAAACGCATCCTGCAAAAAACCGGCTGCGCGGGTCAGGTCGAGCTTGTCGGGCTTTTGTACGCCACCATGCGCCTTGCCGAACGGGAGACGATCCGCACCGTGCCCACGGCGCGCATTCCCGACAGGGTTCTGTCAATTGATCTGCCTGGCCGCACCATGCCCGTTGAGACCTTTGGCGATCCCGATGGAACCCCGGTGATTTTCTTTCACGGGATGCTGGACGGCAACACGATGACCCACGCCATGCGCGCCCTGCTTGAACGGCATGGCTTCTGCCTGATCTGTCCCGTGCGCCCCCATTTCGGCACCGCTGCACCGGACAACAGCGGCCCGATCCAGACAGCGCCCACGCGTTTTGCCCGCGACATCGCCACGCTGCTGGACCAGACCGGACAGCGTGACCCTATCCTGCTGGGCCACATGGGCGGGGCGATCTACGCCTACGCTGCCGCGGCACACCTGGGCACCCGCGCGCGGGGCGTCCTATCTGTTGCAGGTGCCGTGCCGCTGGTTTCGGGTGCGCAGTTTCGCGCCATGTCCGCCCGCCAGCGGGTTGTCGCGCTGACCGCGCGCTACACCCCACAATTGCTGCCCTTTGTGGTCCGCGCGGGTATCAGCCAGCTCGACAACAAGGGCGAACGGCAATTCATGAATTCGCTCTACCAGACCTGCCCTGCGGATCTGAACGTCGCCGCCGATCCCGACATCGGCGATCTGCTCTTTTCCGGCTATCGCTTTACCGTCGCACAGGGGCACCGCGCGTTTGAGACCGATAGCTATCACGTGGTCCGCGACTGGTCCGCCAGCGTTTCCGCCAGCGCCCAGCCGATTGAACTGGTGCACGGGGTGCACGACCCGGTCATCAGCTACGCCTCGGTCAAGGCATTTCACGACCGGCTGGGCGGGCGGGCGCAACTGACAACGATGCCCGAATCGGGGCAGTTGATCTGCTATACGCATCCCGAAACCGTCATTGCGGCCCTTGAGCGGCTGCGTGATACGCCCGTTTCACCCGAGTGATCGCATGTCCGGCCCTGTCCCTCCTGCCCCGGATCAAAATAGCTCTGACACGTCGGAGCTGATTGAAAGCATCTACCGTATCGCACTGGAGCCGCAAACCTACGATGATTTCATGGGCCAGTGGGACGACTTCATCCAGGGCCAGATCGACCGGTTGCACCAGTTGCACACAAATACCGCGCGGAAAAATACCGTCGAGAATACGGAGATCGAGAACCATTTCGGCATCGCCCTGCGGCTCTTGGAGCAGGCGGGCCGACCCGAGGCCCGACAGGTCGATCCGGCACACCGTACCCGTTTGCCACAGATGATGTTTTCGGGAAGCGGTGCAGTCGTCTGGCATAACAACGCCGCGCGCACCGCGTTCGATCTGCGGCCCGGCCGGATGCTGGACGATTTCACCATGTCGGTCCCGCACCGCGCCCAGCTTGACGCGCTGTTCTCCGGGCAATCGCCGTCGCGGGTCGTGCTGGTCAAACTGGCGCACGGCACGGATAGCCCGCCGCTGCCCATCGCGTTTCAACCCAGCCCGCACGACGGCGGCGAAGCACTTTTCATGGCCACCGAAGTGCGTCAACGCTGGCCCGAAAGCACAGGCGCGCTTCTGGCAAAAGGGTTCGCGCTAACCGAGGCCGAAATCGATATCTGCTCGCATATCGTCGAAGGGCATGCCGCCTCTGACATCGCCAGCGCGCGCGGGGCTGCCCTGGGAACGGTGCGCACGCAGATCAAACGAATCCTGCATAAAACCGGCTCCGCCACACAGGTCGAACTTGTGGGACTGTTGCATGCGACGATGCGGTTGGCCGAAAACGAAGCCCCCCCCGCGCAGCCGCAGGCCCGCATCCCCGACAGCGTCATCAACGTACAGCTTGCCGAACGGCGGATGCCGGTTGAAACCTTCGGAGACCCCAAGGGGCGGCCGATCATTTTCTTCCACGGAATGCTCGACGGGAACACCATGACACGAGAAATGCGCGCCGAACTGGTTGCACGTGGTTTTTATCTGCTGGCGCCGGTGCGGCCTTTTTTCGGTATGGCTGAACCCGACGACGGCGCGGGGATCGAGGATGCCCCCCAACGTCTTGCAGGCGACATTGAAGCGATGGTGAAACAACTCAGGATCAAGGCGCCGGTGTTGATGGGGCACATGGCCGGCGCGGTCTACAGCTTTGCCGCCGCCGGACGCCTCGGCAGACGGGTGCGTGGAATCGTAAATGTCGCGGGCGGTGTTCCGATTCATTCCGCCGCGCAATTCGCGACCATGTCCGTGCGCCAGCGCATCGTCGCGCTGACCGCGCGCTATACGCCCCGCGTGCTGCCCTTTGTCATCCGTGCGGGCATGCAGCAGCTCGATAATCGTGGTGAGCAACAGTTCCTGCAATCGCTCTACGAACATGCCCCGGTGGACATGGCGACACTGCGCGATCCCGAGCTGCGCGAGACGGTGATTGCCGGGTACCACTTTACCATCGCACAGGGGCATCGCGCGTTCGAAATCGACAGCTATCATGTGGTGCGGGACTGGTCCGAACTGGTCACGCAAAGCAGTGTCCCGGTCGAGTTGGTGCACGGCATCCATGATCCGGTCGTCTCGATCGCTTCTGTCGAGGCATTCGCGCAGACACTTGGCGCACGCGCGTGCCTTACCCGTGTCGAGGATGCAGGCCAACTCCTGTTCTATGCGCAGCCCAGAACCATCCTCGATGCAGTGGATCGATTGATGGACGGCCCATAGCCAAGCCCAGAGAATCTTGTCATAAGCCTGTCGGTTCTTTCTGCGAAGGTCTGCCATGTCAGCATCCGTCCCCCTGCCCACCCATGAGATCACCTACCGCCGCGCCCGTGATCTGGTCCTGTTCGGAGAGTTGCTTCCCGGCGAGGCTGTCACCATTCAGGGCATTGTCGATCGTCTGGACGCCGGCGTCACACCCGCGCGCGAGGCGATCCGCCGCCTGACCGCAGAGGGCGCCCTGCAAGCGCAGGACAATCGCCGCGTGCTGGTCCCTCATTTGACGATGGAGCAGTTGCAGGAACTGACCTACGCCCGCACCGGGATCGAGCCACAACTGGCCCGATTGGCGGGCGTCGATATGGCAGCCGAAGATATCGAGACGCTGGCCCGGATTGATGGGCTCGTCACGGACGCGCTCGATACAGGGGACATTCGTGCCTATCTACGCCACAATCACGCGTTCCACATGACGCTCTACAGCCACGCGGAAGCTGAGATCTTGCAGACCGTGGCTGCCGCGCTGTGGCTGCGGGTCGGCCCGTCCCTGCGCGCCGTCTGCGCGCAAGAAGGCACCGAGGTCATGCCGGACATGCATCAGGTCGCGATCTCAGCCCTGCGCGACGGCGATGCAGAGGCGGTTGGCGAGGCGATCCACCAGGATATCCTGCAAGGCCACGCGCATATCGCCCGCGCGCTGGAAGCTGGCTGAAAACGCGCCTTGGCGTCAGCGGCTGTGGTAGTCGTCAATCAGCGCAACCTCGTCACGCGATCCCAGAATGACCGCGACCCGCTGGTGATGACCCGTCGGCGCGACCTCCAGAATACGCCCCGCGCCGGTTGATGCGGCGCCGCCTGCTGCCTCGACCAGCAGACCCATCGGATTGGCTTCGTACATCAGCCGCAGCTTGCCACCCTGTTCGGCGTTGCCGCTGTCCTTGGGATACAGAAAAACCCCGCCCCGGGTCAGGATCCGGTGCACATCGGCGACCATGGAGGCGCACCACCGCATGTTGAACTTGCGGCCCCGGGGACCATCGGCACCGCGCAGGCAATCGTCGATATAGGCGCGCACGGGTGGCTCCCACATATCATAGCGCGACGCATTGATCGCAAATTCGCTGGTCTGTTCAGGGATGCGCATCTGCGGGGTCGTCAGCAGGAATTCCCCGCTTCCGGGATGATGGGTATAGGCCTGCACGCCCTGCCCCACCGTTACGACCAACTGTGTGGAGGGGCCGTAAATGGCGTAGCCCGCTGCAATCTGTTCGGTGCCCGGGATCCGTGTGGTGGTGTCATCGCGCGCCACATCCGTGGTCAGACGAACGATGGAAAAAATCGTGCCGACCGACAGATTCACATCTAAATTGGACGATCCATCAAGCGGGTCGTAGTAGACGATGAACTGCCCGGCATTGGGCGCGTCCACCAGCCAATTCACGGTCTCGACCTCCTCCGACACGAGTGCCGCCACGCCAGAGCTAACCATATCGGCAAAGATCTCATCCGAGATCACGTCGAGTTCCTTTTGCGTCTCACCCTGTACGTTTTTGCTGTCCGCAGCACCCAGAATGCCGGCAAAGGCGCCGTGCCGGACCTCATCACCGATCCGGCGGCAGGCGCTGGCGATATCCTCGATCAGGCGGATCAGATCGTCGGGTGTGGTCTGGGTGGTCAGCTGTTTACGCAAGGTGGGTTGAGACATCGGGGTCCTCGATATTCAATTCATTTTCGCGACTGTGGCCCCGCCCGCACAGGAGGGCAAGGAACTTGCGGGGTCTCCCTTTTGAACTTGTCGCGGCTAAAGGCAGTTCCAAATTTTCTGAACGCCCCCGCAGTACGACGCGTCACGCAAATGTCGCTTGTTTTCAATTGCGATCCGGCGCTTCAGGCGCTTTTCAGATCTGCAAGCGCGTCGCGCATGTGGGCCAACGTCGTTGCCTTGATTTCGCGCTTGTTCTTGCTGAATACGGCCGGCATCGCGGCAAAGGTCTTTGCGTGGGCCATGGCCAATTCAACGACAGTATCCGCCGCGCCGGTTTCGTCCAGCAACCCGGCCTCCCGAGCTTGCGCGATGTCCAATTCTTCCGAAAGGACGGCCATCCGCGTCAGATATTTTGGCGTGATGCGCGATTGTGCAATCGCGATCAGAAACGCACCAAGATCGAGACCGATGCGGCTTTCGGGCATGCTGAACTTAAAATCACCCTCTGCCCCGACCCGATAGTCACAAACCATCAACAAAAATGCACCCATGCCGATGCCATGTCCGGTACAGGCGGCAATTGTCGGACGTGGGTGCGCCATCAAGCGCAGCAAAAGGTCGAACCCGCCCAGCACCTGCGCCCGGGTCGCATCGGCCCCCTTGCTGAATTCGCGCAGATCGAACCCCGCAGAGAATACGCCGCCGCGCCCCGCAAGAACGACAGCCTTGGCTTTCGCAGCGTCAGCCTCATCCAGCGCGGCATTCATGCCCTGAATGAAGGCGGGGTTCACGACGTTCAACTTTGCGTCGTCCATCTGCACGAACGCGATGTTATCCTGGATCTCTACGAAAATCATGTGACCTTCTTTCTTTGACTGACGGCCATCTTGCCCAGTTCACCGCATGGATCAATCCTAACCCTACGAAAACAGCCGCAGAGGATGATTTAGCCCGCCAGAGCCCCCGGCGGCCTAATCCGTGAAACTGCGGATCGTGCGCAAAGCCCCCTCCAGCGCGCGGCCTTCGGGGTCCTGCAATGCGGCCTCGCGCAAGCGCGCCATCCATTCGGCCGCATCCGCGCGCCCGGCAAGCAATTCAAGCGCCCCCATGACGCGCGCGAATTTGCTGAGCCCGCGCGCGTGTGTATCGGAATACCCCTTGACCAGACGCCGGTTGCGCACCAGCTCAACGGCCAGCTTATAGTCAGCCTGCGCCGTATCGAGACAGGTGGTGAGCCACGCGTCGAGGTGTGCGGTCTCAATTTCATGCCGACGGGTGCGCAGCCGGTAGGATTTCAGCCCGCCTAGAAGGTAAAGAGTGGCAAACGCCCGCAGCCTATGCGTGCGCAGTCGCCGGCCCTTTCCAAAAAGCCTGCCAAGCAGCGCCATCCGGCGCGGTGAGGCTTCCCAACGGGCGCCCATCGCGGCGGGCAAAAGGCTGGCGATTTCTTCGGCCCGGGGATGAAAGAACTCTGTTAGCGCCAAAATCTGCCCATCTTTGGCGTTCATCTGATCGTGGATTCTGTCGAAACGGCTGGCACGCGTTTTCAGATCGGCCACGCGGATGATATCGTCATACGCCATGGCGTTCGCGATATGTTTTGCGCCCTCAAAGGTCAGAGCGTATTCCTGCCCGGCGCTGTCGTGGCTGGCAACCTGCGCCACCCGGTCAAGGTAGACCGAACCGTAAGCCAGGTCCTGAAAATCAACGACCTTGCGCAACCCGGCCCGGATCATATCCTGGGCCGGCGCTGGAAGCGTGTCGACGCGCGCGATCAGAGCGTCCCAATCGCGTTGCAACGAGGCGGGACCGACCAGGCGCGGCGCTGCCTGTGTTTGTGCCAAAGGCGCGGCGGGAGGACCGTTGATCGCCGCGTCAAAGCCCACGGCAAAGGCGCGCAGCGATGCCTCAACGCCCTTTCCGCCCGCACGAATAGCGTCCTCGAAGGCGTGTCGTTCAAATGGCAGGGCACCGGATCCCGCAAGCGCGCCGAAGAGGCTTGCAGAGATTACCGATCCCGCGCTGACCGCAAGCGCTTCCATATCCCCCAGGATCAACTGGCGCGCGGCGATCTCTGCCGCGGCGCGGACCTCGCCTGCGTCGGCGGTGCCATCGCCGGGCACGGTTTTCTCGGATACCGCAAGCGCGCGGTGGGTCGAACCGATCAGCACCGTACGGTCCGGCGTCACAAAGCCGCGCATGATCGCGCGCCCGACCTCCATCATCTCGGCCGCGATCAGGATATCGACATCCCCGCCCGCAGGCGCGAGCGAGAACACCGGCTGGCGGCCCGTATCCGGCGTCATTTCTATATAGTAGATGGTGGCCCCGGTGCGCTGTGCGACACCCGCGACGCTGGTGGCCTGACAGGCATAGCCCTGCGCGCGGGCCAGCCCTTCGATCCAGCCGGTCAGCACGCCACCGCCCTGCCCGCCAACGGCCATCACGGCAAGCTTGATGATCTGCGCGCTGGCGGCATCGGGAGTCTCTGGCGTCATCATATTCATGGCGCCGCCCCCGTCAGCCGCATCCGCCGTGCGTCGCGGCGGGTTTGCAGCCAACCCGCCACACGGGTGCGCATACCCGCCCGCCAGCGTTCAAACCCACCCGGATTATGCACCACATCCGCGCGGTAGAACGACGGGCACAGCACGGCGGCATCCGCCACCTCACCGCAGTTGCCGCAGCCCACGCAGGTCTGATCGATATGGGCGATCGGATCATCGCGCAGCGGATCGTCAAGTTTCTTGAGCGACAGCGACGGGCAGCCAGACAGCCGAATACAGGCGTGATCGCCGGTGCAGATATCCTCATCGATGCCAAAGCGTGGCACATCCACGCGGCGCCCCTCCTTGATCGCCGCGTTGCGAATGGGCTTTTCGCGCCGCTGCTTGTTGAGCATACATTCCGACGAGGCCACGATCACCTTGGGCCCTTTGAAATCCGTCGTCAGCGCCTCGCGCAGCGTATCGCGCACCTTTGCCACGTCATAGGTGCGGTCAATCTGGCGGATCCATTCGACGCCCACACCTTCCAGCGCCTTGGCAATCGGGTTGTTGGTGGCCTTGGTCGCATTGTCAGCGCGGGACGACAGGATGTCCTGCCCGCCAGTGGCAGCGGAATAGTAGTTGTCGACGATCATCACCACGTTGTCGGACTTGTTGAACACCATGTTGCCGATGCTGCTCGACAGCCCGTTGTGCCAGAACCCCCCGTCGCCAAGAATGCTGATGGCGCGCCGCTCCCCGCCGCCGTCAAATGCCGCGTTGGCCGCTGGCCCCAGCCCGTAGCCCATCGTCGCCCCGCCAATCTCGAACGGTGGCAGGGAACCGAACAGGTGGCAACCGATGTCTGCGGTGATCTGGTGCTTGCCCAGTTCCTGTTCGACCAGCTTCATGCCGGCAAAAATCGGGCGTTCGGGGCAGCCCGTACAAAACCCCGGCGGGCGGATCGGGACGGTGTTGCTGAGGTCAGGGATCTGCGGCGCCTCTTGATTGGGCGCGCGGATCTGGTCGGGCAGCAGATCGGGCGCCGCTTCGCGCAGGAAGGCCGTCACCCCGTCGAGCATCACCTGACCGGTATACTCCCCAGCCATCGGCAGCACGCCCTTGCCGTGCAGCTTCAGGCTGGCGCCGCCCCGATAGAGGAAGGCGGCAAGCTGTTGTTCGATATGTTCGGGCTGGCCTTCCTCGACCACCAACAGATGATCCTTTCCGGCAGTGAATTCGTCGAATTCGGAGCGCACGAGCGGATAGGTTACGTTGAGGCAATAAATCGGGATCTCGGTATCGCCGTAGATATCGGCAAGACCCAGCCGTTGCAGCGCGCGGATCACACCGTTGTACATGCCACCCTGCACCGCGATACCAAGCGGGGCATTCTGAGGCCCGAACACCTCGTTCAGCCCGTTTTCAACGATGAATTTCTCAGCCGCGGGCCAGCGATTGTCGATCTTGTCCCGCTCGTGGATATAGCTCATCGGCGGCAGCACGACGCGGTTGAAATCGGATTGCGGATTGGCAATCGCTTCTGCCACGCTCAAGGGCGGGGGCACGTTATCGCGGGTCTGAAAACTACCGGTGACATGGCACGAGCGAATGCGCACCATCAGCATCACCGGCGTGTTCGACGCCTCCGACAGCTCGAACCCATCGCGCACGGCCTTGGTGATCGAGGGCAGGTTGGGGCGCGGGTCCAACATCCAGAACTGCGATTTCATCGCAAACCCGTGAGAGCGTTCCTGCATGATCGACGATCCCTCACCGTAATCCTCGCCCACGATGATCAGCGCGCCCCCGTTCACGCCCGATGAGCACAGATTGGCCAGCGCGTCCGAGGCGACATTGACGCCCACCGGCCCCTTGAACGTCACCGCGCCGCGGATGGGGTAATGCACCGACGCCGCCAACATCGCCGCCGCTGCCGCCTCTGACGCATTGGCCTCATAGCGCACGCCCAGCTCGCCCAGCAGTTCCTGCGCATCGGCGAGCACGTCCATCAGATGGCTGATCGGCGCGCCCTGATAGCCGCCAACATAGCCGACACCGTTCTCCAGCAGCGCCTTGGTGATCGCCAAAATCCCTTCGCCGGTGAAGGTCTCCCCGTCCCCTTTGCGCAGGTGCTCCACCTCGGCCTTGAACGAACGCTCCGCCATCTTCGGTCCTCTCAGAAGTCATGTTTGCGCACGTTGCGCAGGATGGTTTGCAAGGTGGCGATGAAGGCCGCGCGCTCAGCTTCGGGAACGCCCGCGAACATCTGCGCCTCTGCCCCCGACATCAGCGGCCAGAGCCGGGCAAAGGCCGCCGCCCCGTCGCGCGTGAGATGCACGCGCAGCCCGCGCCCGTCGGCGGCATCCGTATCGCGGCGAATGAGGCCCGCGTCCTCCAACGCATCCAGCGCACGGCTGAGCGTGGAGGGTTGCACAACCGTGTAGACCGCCAATTCGCGGATCAGCGGGCCATCAACCACCGACAGCACGGCCAAAGCGCGCATCTGTGGGGTTGTCAGCCCCAGCGCGGTCATCTCTGCCTGCAGCGCCGCGTTATAGCGGCCCATGATCCGGTTCATCAGATAGGGGGCAAAAGCCTCCAGCCCGATGTCGGCCAGATCCGGCAGCGGATCAATCTGCGTGGACTGGTTCATGCGCCCGATGGCACCAGCGCCAGCGCACGGATAGGAGAGCCGGTGCCGCGTTTGATCTTGAGCGGCGCGGCGATCAGGATCGCGCCCTTTGCCGGCAGCTTGTCGAGATTGGCAAGCGAGGCGAGGCCAAAGCAATTGTCGCGGTGCAGCAGATTGTGCGCGGGGTACGGTGGCTCCATCCCCCCGGCCTGGCCTGCATCGGTGCCGATGCACTGCGTCCCCCACCCGACGATTTTCTTGCTCAGCAGGTATTCGATGCAATCGGGGGTGGGGCCGGGGCTGTGCGGTCCGGTCTCATCGGCATTGAGGAACTTGTCCTCATCGTTCACGCGGGCATCCCAATCGGTGCGCATCACGACCCACTCGCCGGCGTTGATCTCGCCGTGCTCGGCCTCCCACGCCTTCACGGCATCGGCGGTCAGTAGGAAATCCTCGTCCTCCGCCGCCTGCGCAGAACAGTCGATGACGTTCACCGGGGCCACCAGACGCTGCACGTCAAGCGTATCGGTATAGCCGTCGTCGTAGTCCTTGCCGGTGATCCAATGGTGTGGCGCGTCGAAATGGGTACCGGAATGCTCACCCAGCTTCATCCAGTTCCAGGCAAAGAACGGGCCGTCCGCGTCGTATTCCGAAATCTTGTGAATCTCGACCTTGGGCGTGTTTTTGGCGAAATCCGGCGGCAGTTGCAGGATCGGCGTCTCGGGGCCGAGAACCCCCGAACAATCCACAACCTCCACCCCGCCCAAGGCCAGCATCGCCCCCAACCCGCTGACAATATCCGATGCGCTCATGTCCCGTTCTCCCTGATGTGCCGTTTTGGCGTATCAGGTCAGGCTAGGCAGATTTAGATGCATTTGCAATTAATTTGAACGGCCCGCGCAGGCGACGGTGATCCGGCGCCCGATTTGCAGGCTCAGGCCGTGCCGCGCACGGGACGGTTGTTGTCGATGTTGAAGATCATGCCGTCCAGCAACTCTTCGAGATCGGGGCGTGAGGCCGGACCGTTCGAGATATCGACCAGCATCAGCGTGCCGTCGGGCTGGATCGCGAATGTGCCCGGCTCCGCAAAGCGGTCGGTCGTCTCGGCCTCAGACAGCGGATCAGAGACGTAGAGGCCAAGGCTGCGCATCTGGTCCTCGGTCAGCCCGTAGCACAGATCGAACGACCAGCCGAACTCCGCCAGATCGGCCTGCGCCTTTTCCAGCGTGTCGGCGGAAACGACGATCACATCCATCTTGGCCGTCCAATCGGCCAGCGCCGCGTCCAGCTTGTTGAGGTATCGTTTGCAGCGCGGGCAGTGTTTGCCACGGTAGACAAACAGCATCGTCCAGCGTTCCGTCGGTGAACCGATGGCGCGGCTTGAACCGTCCACACGGGCAAAGGTCATTTTCGGGATTGCAACGCCCACGCGGGGTTTATCGGTCATGTCGAACTTCCTCTTTCAGACGGTCACAGGGTAGAGTGATGCGACGCAGAGGGACACTCACGCCTGCGTGACCCCTTCGAACAGGATCTCGTGGCGCCGCGCCGCATCCTCACGACACAGGGCAAAATCCTCCGGGTGCAGGCGCCCCCGTGGGCGGTCCGCAAGGGTAAAATGGCCGTAGTCATCGCGCCCGGCCACCAGCGTCACCAGCGACTTCGCCCCGTTTTGCTGACGCATTGCGGGTTTGATAAACCGGATTGCCGCCCCGATGCGCCGGTCATCGGTGCGGTTCGGGCCGGAGGCGTGGAACAGATGCCCGTGATGCATCGACGCCTGTCCGGCCCGCAGCGGTGCTGCAACAGCCTCATCGTCACGCACCTCCACGGCGATCTCCTGCCCGCGTGACAAAAGATTTCTTGCGTCAAACGTATCGCGGTGCGGCACGATGCGCTGTTTGTGACTGCCGGGCACAAAGGACATGCAGCCGCTTTGTTCGGATGCATGTGACAGGGCCAGCCACAGCGTTGTCTCCTCTGCATCATCCAGACCCCAATAGGTCAGGTCCTGGTGCCACGATACGATCTTCTCCGACTGCGGCTCCTTGATGAACAATGCGCCGCTCCACACCATCAAATCAGGGCCAAGCGCCTCTGATGCGGCGGCAATCAATGCGGGATGACGGATGATAGCATCGAAGGAAGGCAGCAAACGGTCCGGGTAGGATTTCAGCAGGCCAAGCCGTTCTGCATCGCCTTCCAGTTCCGTCTCGGCTGCCTCGTAGTCGTCGCGCAGTGCACGGGCGTCGGCGGCGTCCAGGATATCAATCGGGGCGACAAACCCCGCCTCGGCGTAGCGATCTGCAAAACTTTGCGGTGCATCTTTCATCCTGATCTCCTCCCCCTGCGCCCAAATCCTAGGCCCGGACCACCCCCTGCGCCAAGCGATTTATGTCTGCGCAAGAAGCGCCACCGCAACGACGATCACCATCGACAACGCCATGGCGATGTTGATCGCGCGCTGTGACGCCGGGCGAAGATCAAGTTGTCGCAGCCGCACACCGACCAGCAGCCAGATGAGATGCACCGGCACCCAGATCGCATGAAACACAACCACCTTGACCGTAATCTCCCACCCCGGCGCCTGCGGCAGAAAGGCAAAGCCGGAAAAAAGCGTCGTCGCGACCACATATGCCTTGGGATTGACGAATTGCAGCGCCAGCCCGTTGCGAAATCCCAGCGGCTGCCGTGCGGGCGCAAAGCCGATACGTGATCCCGCAAGGGCGATGCGCAGCGCGAGATAGAGCAGATAGGCCACCGAGGCGATCAGCAGCGCGCCGCGTAACCACGGCACCGAGAACACAACCGCCGCCAGCCCAGACACCACCACCATCATCGTGATGAAACCGCCCAAACACAGCCCGACCAAAAACCCGAAACCTGCGCGAAACCCGTAGGCCGCGCCGATCCCCGCAGTCGTCAGCACACCCGGCCCCGGTGTGATCAGAAGAAAGAAAACGGCGATAACGAATTCAATCATCCGTTACCGCCTACAGGTCACAGATGCGCGCATTCGGGCACGGGGGTCAGCACCGTGCCGTCTTTGAGATGCTGAAGCAGGTTGTCGACCGTCAGCGCGCCCATGGCCGCCCGCGTCTCATGCGTGGCGCTGCCGACGTGTGGCAGCAATACCGTGTTGGGCAGATCGCGCAACGCCTGCGGCACCTTCGGCTCCTGCGCGAACACGTCAAGGCCTGCCCAGCCCAGCGTGCCGTTTTGCAGCGCGGAAATCATCGCCGCCTCATCCACGACAGAGCCACGGCTGACGTTGATCAGCGTGCCCTGCGGCCCCAAGGCGGCGATCACATCCGCATTGATCAGCTTTTCCGTCGCCTGGCCACCCGGCGTGATGCAGATCAGCGTGTCACAGGCCTGCGCCATCTCCACAAGGTTGTCGTAATAGCGGTAGGCGACATCTTTCTGTGTACGGGTGTGGTAGACAATCGTGGGGGTCCACGGCGCCAGCTTGTCGGCAATCGCTTGCCCGATGCGGCCAAGGCCCACGATCCCGATGGTCTGATTGTCCGCCGAGCGCGTCAGCGGCGCGCCGCCCCTCGCCTCCCAGTTGCCAGACCGCACGTGCGCGTCGTCCCGCAAAAGCTCGCGGTAGCACGCAAGCATCAGCAGCACTGCCGTTGTCGCGACCTCTTCGTTCAGGACATTGGGTGTGTGGGTCACGAGGATGCCGCGCCGCGCGGCTTCCTCCGCGTCGACTGCATCATAGCCCACGCCGTAGCCGCTGATCGCCTTGAGGTTCGTGAGCTTGGCCATCAGATCGGGGCTCACCCCATCGTGGCCGTTGGTGATCACATGGGTGATCGCCTCTGCGTCGAAATCGTCGATCTGGTGGATGGTGAATGCCTCTTCGAGCCGTTCACGCATTTCGTCGGTGATGCCACCGATTTGCAATAGATCAGGCATCTTGCCCCACTTTCTGCCGTTGTTGGCCAAGCCCCGCGATGGTCAGCTCCATCACATCGCCCTCTTTGAGGAAAACCGGTTCCGGCTTGATCCCCATGCCCACCCCGGGGGGCGTGCCCGTGGTGATCACGTCACCGGGATGCAGGGTGAAGAGCGCGCTGAGGTGTTCGATGATCTGCGCCACGGTAAAGATCATGGTGGACGTGTTGCCCGTCTGCATCCGCGTGCCGTTGACATCCAGCGCCATGTCGAGCGTCTGCGGATCGCCCACTTCGTCGCGTGTCACCAGCCACGGACCCGTCGGCCCGAAGGTGTCACAGGATTTGCCCTTGGTCCACTGCCCGGTCAGCTGGGTCTGAAAATGCCGCTCCGACACGTCATTGACGATGCAATAGCCCGCCACATGATCCAGCGCATCGGCGGCAGAGACGTATTTCGCCCGCTTGCCAATCACCACGCCCAGCTCGACTTCCCAGTCGGTGTGTGTCGATCCGCGCGGCATCATCACATCGTCATTCGGCCCGACGATGGCGGAGTTTGCCTTGAAAAACAGGATGGGATGCTCGGGGATCGCCGCACCCGTTTCCGCTGCGTGGTCTGAATAATTCAACCCGATGCACAGAAACTTGCCGATGTTGCCGACGCAGGGGCCAATGCGCGGGGTGCCCTCGACCGCCGGAAGGGAGGTGGGGTCCAACGCCCGCAGCCGCGCCAGCGTCGCATCATCAATCGTGTCGCCGGTAATGTCAGCCACATGATCCGACAGATCGCGCAGCGTGCCGCCCGCATCTATCATCCCGGGTTTCTCGGCGCCCTCGGGGCCGTAGCGCAGCAGTTTCATTGCCTGTCCTTTCTAGTGATTGTCGCGCGGCATGGAGCGGCGGGCGATGTCGCGGTAGCGGTCCGCCCCTTCCAGTGTCATGCCCTGATCAAGGCGCCCGACCCGCTCGCGGAAAATCTCCTGCCAGGGGGATTGGCTTTCGGGCATGTCATAGCCGCCGTTCGCCGCAAGCGCGCGCGCCCGCTCGTTCAGCTCGTCGAGCGGGACAAGCATGTCGGCGGTGCCGCGGCCCAGATCGATGCGCACCCGATCACCTGTTTGCAACAGCGCCAGCCCCCGCCATCCGCCGCCTCAGGCGAGGCATTCAGGATCGACGGCGAGCCTGACGTGCCCGATTGCCGTCCGTCCCCGATACACGGCAGCGCCTGCACGCCCTGTTTGATCAGGTAGGAGGGCGGGCGCATGTTCACGACCTCGGCCGCACCGGGATAGCCCTTTGGCCCCGCGCCGCGCATGAACAGAACGCAGGTGGCGTCGATATTCTCGGAAGGGTCATCAATGCGGTGGTGGAAATCCTCAGGCCCGTCGAACACGATTGCCCGGCCCTCAAACGCTTCAGGATCATCGGGGTTGCTGAGATAGCGCGCCCGAAAATCCTCCGAGATCACAGAGGTTTTCATGATCGCGCTCTCAAAGAGGTTGCCCGACAGGTTCAGGAACCCCGCCTCGGCCACCATCGGATTGTCGGCGCTGCGGATCACATCCGTGTTGCGGCTGCGCAAAAGCGCGCAGTTATCCGCAAGGCTGTGGCCATTGGCAGTCACCGCATCCGGGTGCGGCAGAAGCCCCGCTGAAATCAACTCCCCGATCACGGCAGGCACGCCGCCGGCCTGCTGGTAATCCTCCCCGAGATATTTGCCTGCCGGCTGCATGTTCACCAGCAGCGGAATATGATGCCCCACGCGCTGCCAGTCGTCATTGTCCAAGGGCACGCCAAGGTGGCGCGCGATGGCGTTGAGGTGGATGGGCGCGTTTGTCGATCCGCCGATGGCCGAGTTGATGACGATCGCGTTCTCGAACGCTTCGCGGGTCATCACATCGCTCGGGCGCAGATCCTCCCACACCATTTCGACGGCGCGCTTGCCGGTCTCATAGGCGATCTGGCCGCGTTCGCGGTAGGGCGCGGGGATCGCCGCCGATCCGGGCAGCTGCATCCCCAGGGCCTCGGCAAGGCTGTTCATCGTGGTGGCCGTGCCCATGGTGTTGCAATAGCCGACCGAGGGCGAGGACGCAGCCGCTATCTCCATGAATTCATCGGTGTCAATGTTGCCTGCGGCCAATTGCTCGCGCGCTTTCCAGATCACGGTGCCAGAGCCCGCACGCTCCCCCTTCCACCAGCCGTTGAGCATCGGGCCAACGGACAAGGCAATGGCAGGAATGTTCACGGTCGCCGCAGCCATCAGAAGCGCGGGTGTCGTCTTGTCACAGCCGATGTTCAGCACGACCCCGTCGAGCGGATAGCCATAGAGCGTTTCGACCAGCGACAGATAGGCCAGATTGCGATCCAGCGAAGCAGTGGGGCGTTTGCCGGTTTCCTGAATGGGGTGCACGGGCACTTCGATACAGGTGCCGCCCGCCGCGATGATACCGTCGCGCACGCGCTTGCTCAGCTCGATGTGGTGGCGGTTGCAGGGGCTCAGATCACTGCCCGTCTGTGCGATGGCAATGATCGGCTTGCCCGATTGCAGTTCCTCGCGGGTCAGCCCGTAGTTGAGATAGCGTTCGAGATAAAGCGCCGTCATCTCAAGATTGTCGGGGTTCATGAACCATTTGCGCGAACGCAGGTCGTCCTTTGTGATCTGCTTGGTCATTGGCCTGACCATCCTCCGTCGATGATGTGAGTGTGTCCGGTGGTGAAGGCGCTTTCGTCACTGGCAAGGTAGACCACAAGCGCCGCGATTTCCTCGGCACTGGCGACCCGCCCCATCGGCTGGCGCGCCACGAATTGCGCCATCGCCGCGTCGTAGCTGCCCAGCTCTTCGCCCAGTGCCTTTACCCGGTCGTGCCAGCTGGGGCTTTCCACCGTGCCGGGGCAGATGCAGTTACAGCGGATACCCTGTTTGATGTAGTCGACCGCGACCGATTTTGTCAGCCCGACCACTGCCGCCTTGGTGGTGCCATAGACGAACCTGTTGGGCGCCCCGATGATCGATCCCAGTGCCGACGACATATTGATGATCGACCCGCCGCCGCGCTCAAGCATGCCGGGCAGCGCAGCCCGGATGCTGCGCACCATAGATTGGACGTTGAGATCAAAGGCAAAGTCAATTTCGTCATCCGTAGCGTCCAATATGGTGCCGTGGTGCACGAAACCCGCACAATTGAACAAGACGTCGGGCGCGGCCCGCGCGACCCCTTCCTTCACGCTGTCGGTATCACGGGCGTCGAGCACGAAACTTTCAATATTTTCGAGATTCTCATCGCGAATCGTGGATAGCGTCTCGGCGTTTACATCTGTCGCAAACACCCGTGCGCCTTCGCGCGCCATGGCAATCGCACTTGCGCGACCGATGCCCTGACCGGCAGCCGTCACCAGCACCCGCTTTCCTGCAAGTCTTTGTCCTGTCACGATATCTCGTTCTCTCTGTTTCCTCGCGACCGACCATTGCCGTGTCCCGGGGGGCCTCCCGTTGATCTGCACACCAAGGTGCTACTGGCACTTTAGCCGGATACGGTTAGCGTATGACAGAGAATATGATTTGACCATAACCTGCCGCAGATACGCGGCGAAAGGACCGACCATGACGACGCCCCGCAAGATTACCCTGATCGGCACCGGCCTGATGGGCCTGCCGATGTCGCGCAACCTGATGAAGGCCGGGCACGACCTGACCGTCTGGAACCGCAACCCGGAAAAGGCCGCCCCGCTGGTGGCCGAAGGGGCCGCCACAGCAGCGACTGCGGGCGAGGCGATTGCGGGCGCAGAGGTGGTGATCGCGATGCTGTCGGACGGGGTGGCGACGCAGGCGTTGCTCGATGATCCGGGCGTCGACGCGGCGCTGACAAAGGGCATGGTCTGGATCGACATGAGCAGTGCCAAACCCGATCACGCACGCGCCCAATCCGCAGCCCTCGCCGCGCGCGGCATCGCCCATCTCGACGCGCCCGTATCCGGCGGCACCAAAGGGGCCGAGGCCGGCAGCCTAGCCATCATGGTCGGCGGCGATGCGCAGATCTGTGAGAGCGTGCGCAGCGTATTTGATGCCATGGGCCGCGCGGTTCACGTCGGCCCTTCGGGCGCGGGACAGCTGTGCAAGCTGGCAAATCAGACCATCGTGGCGGTGACGATCTCTGCCGTGGCGGAGGCGACATTGCTCGCCGAAAAGGGCGGCGCTGATCCGGCGGCCCTGCGCGCGGCCCTTCGCGGCGGATTTGCCGACAGCGTGATCCTGCAGCAGCATGGGGAGCGTATGTCGGAGGGCAATTTCACCCCCGGCGGACTGTCGGTGCTGCAACTCAAAGACCTCGACAACACGCTGGCGGAGGCGGCGGCCGTGGGCCTCACCCTGCCCTCCACACAATCGGTGCGCGACCGGTTCGCGCGGTTCGTGCATGATCTGGACGGCGCCGAAAAGGATCACAGCGGCCTCTATCTTGAACTTAAGGAAAGGAACGGCCTGCAATGACCAAGATCCTCGTTCTCGGAGGTGGCGGCATGATCGGGCAAAAGCTTGCCCAGCGGCTGCCGGGTGCCTACCCCGACGCGCAAGTCACCCTGTTTGACCGGGCGTTCCCGGCGATGGGCGCTCCCTGCAAACAGATCACCGGCGATGTGGCCGACCCGGCCACCGCAAAACGACTGGCGGCGGATCGTCCCGACGTAATCTTTCACCTCGCCGCCATTGTCTCCGGTCAGGCCGAGGCTGAATTTGATCTGGGCTGGCAGATCAACATGATGGCGATGTGGCACCTGCTGGGCGCGCTGAAGGATGAACACGACGCTTCGGGCGGCAGCTACCGACCCCGGCTCGTGTTCACATCGTCGATTGCCGTTTTTGGCGGCCCGTTCCCCGACAAGATCGACGACGAATTTCTCAGCGCGCCGCGCACCAGCTACGGTGCGCAAAAGGCTGCGTGCGAGCTGATGGTGAGCGATTTCAGCCGCAAAGGCTTTGTCGACGGTATCTCACTGCGGTTGCCCACGATCTGCGTGCGACCGGGCAAACCGAACGCCGCCGCCTCCGGCTTTTTCTCGGGGATCATCCGCGAGCCGCTCAACGGGCAGGACGCGATCCTGCCGGTGCCCGATACGGTACGCCATTGGCACGCGAGCCCCCGCGCCGCCGTGGGCTTCCTGTTGCACGCGACGGGGCTTGATACCGAACGGCTGGACGGGCGGCGCGCGTTGAACCTTCCAGGGTTCAGTTGCACCGTCGCCGAACAGATCGAGGCGCTGCGCCGGGCGGCAGGACAGGAGGCGGTCGATCGGATTAAACCAATGCCCGACCCCGCCATCATGGCCATCGTCGACGGCTGGCCCCGCGATTTTGCGCCAAACCGCGGCATCGCACTGGGGTTCGAGGCGGAGCGGGATTTTGACGAGATTATCCGCGTCTACATCGAAGAGGAGATTTCGAGCTCCTCAAGCGTCTCTCCGGTCAGGTGACGCGCGAGATGTTCGTGAATGCGTGCACGGGTCAGTGCCTCGTCGCCTGATAGCGCCGCATCGAGGATGGCGGCGTGATGCGTGATGTTTTCCGAGATGAAATCAAACCGCCGGTCGGCCACCATCAACTGCTGGCGAAACTGGTCGTAGACCCGTTCGTGCATCGTCTGGAGCGTCCCGGAGCCGCAGGCGGCGATCAGCGTCTGATGAAACTCCCGCTCCGCGCCAAACCAGATCGCGACGAGGTCGGGCTGGAAATCGCGCCCGCTAATCCGCGTCTCGATATGGCTCAGTTGGTGATGCGCCGCCGTCAGCCGGGCTTCCCAGGCGACGCCGCCGCGGCGGATCGAAAGCACCGTCCCCTCGCCCTCCAACAGCACGCGCAGATGGGTCA
The DNA here is from genome assembly GCF_018200035.1 of Sulfitobacter albidus. Taxonomy (NCBI): domain Bacteria; kingdom Pseudomonadati; phylum Pseudomonadota; class Alphaproteobacteria; order Rhodobacterales; family Roseobacteraceae; genus Sulfitobacter; species Sulfitobacter albidus. The sequence continues at coordinate 178,512 of NZ_CP073582.1, forward strand.
GTTCCGCTAGTTTTTGCGCGGAGCGTTCGGGCACCCGAAAGCCGCGCTGCTCCTGAAAAACCACGAGCCCGTCGGTAGACAGCCGAAACAGCGACTCACGCACTGTACTTGCTGAACAGCCAAAATCCTCACGCAGAACCTCAGCGCGCAATCGCGAACCATGCGGGAAGGCGTTTGTTATCAATCGATTTTTAAGGTCTTGGTAGATGTCGGTATCTTGTGCCATGCTCGTCGCAGCTTTGATCGTTTCGCTTCACCCTACGCGATAAAATTTCGTGAATATATATAAATCTCGAAATTATTAGAAATTTCACTTTTTTCTTGTCCCAAACGATTCCCCGGAATAACGTCGAGACAGCGTATCCAACTGGCAGCTGAATGATTGCCGGACCGCGCGCACAACGTCTGGGAGGACAACATGAAAATGATCAAAACAGCGGCCACGGTGGCCGTTGCTGCCGCTATGGCAGCGGGCACGGCGATGGCCGATGGCCACGCAAGCACCAACTTGCGCATTCAGACGCACTTCTCGCCCGAGACGCTGTCCGGCAAGATGGCGGCGAAATACATTGACGACGTGCAGACCATGTCGAACGGCGAAATCGCGATCGAGATGTTTTATTCCTCGTCCGTGGTGAAATCGGTCGAGACCTTTGACGCCGCGGCGACAGGGATCCTTGATTGCGACATGACCGGCGGTGCGTATCAGACCGGCAAGAACCCTGCGTTCCAGTTCGCGGGCGACCTGATGGGCGGCTACCAGAACCCCTACCAGCAGATGGCATGGTTGCTGCATGGCGATGGCCGCGCGGCGCTGAACGAGCTTTACAACGGCTACGACATGACCTTCATCGGCTGGTGGATTCCCGGCCCGGAATCGCTGGCGTCCACTGCTCCGATCCGCAACGCCGAAGACTTCAAGGACTGGAAATTCCGCTCCCCCCCCGGCCTCGCGACCAAAGTGTTCTCGGCCCTTGGTGCCTCGCCCATCGTGATGGATTTCAACGAGATCTTTACGGCGCTGGAAACCGGCATCATCGACGGCGCGGATGCCGCCAACCTGACCAACAACGTCGGTCTGGGTCTCTATGACATCGCCACGCACACCAACTTCCCCGGCTTCCACTCGATGCCCGCCGACCACCTGGCGTGTCGCACCGACGTCTGGGAAGCGATGCCGGACCATCACAAGCGCATCATGACCGTCGCCATGGACAGCCTCGCGCTGCACAACGCGTCGATCAACGAAGTGCAGAACGCCCAAACCGCGAAAGAGCTGACGGCAAAAGGCATTACCCTGCACGAATGGAGCCCTGAGGATCTGCAGAAATACCGCGATGCGGTGCAGACCGGCTGGACCGAGTTCGCCACCACACCCGAAGCCAAGGCGCTGCTGGAAAGCCACATCAGCTTCCTTCAGGACATGGGCGCGATGAAGTAAACGCGCGCCTCTGAAAAGGGACGTGCTGCGGCAAGGCTGTTGATCGATGGCCTTGCCGTTTTTGCCTCAGGAACCACGATGAAAATCACCGCGATCATCAGCCATGTGTTGCAATACGACATGCCCGAGGTTCTGGGCTATTCGCAGCAATACTACGCCAAACGCACGGCGCATCTGGTCGAGGTGCAGACCGACGAAGGCGTGACCGGCTGGGGCGAATGTTTTGGGCCCGGCAACGTGGCGATCGCAAATAAAGCCATCGTTGAAAAGGTCATCCAACCGCTGGTTCTGGGCATGGACCCGATGGACCGCGACGTGATCTGGCACAAGGTCTATAACCTTTTGCGAGACCACGGACAAAAGGGGATGCCGATGCAATCCCTGTCGGGCGTGGATATCGCCCTGTGGGACATTGCGGGCAAGGTGGCGGGGCTGCCGCTGCACCAGTTGATCGGCGGCGCGCACCGGCGTGATGTGCCCTGCTACGGCTACGGGATGATGCTGCGGGACGAACCCGTGGCCGATCTGGCCGCGCGGTTCGAGGATGAGGCAGCGGCGATCCGCGACGCCGGTTTCACCGCGACCAAGATGAAGGTGGGCTTTGGCCCCAAACCCGACGTGAAGCTGTGCGAGGCCGTGCGGCGCGGCGTCGGCGATGACTTCAAATTCATGGTCGACGCCAATCATTGCTACACCACGTCCGACGCGTTCTATGTCGGGCGCGCGCTGGAAGAGCTGGACGCCTATTGGTTTGAAGAACCCGTCGCCCCCGAAGACCACGACGGCTACCGCGAGCTACGCGCTGGCCTGCGCGTGAACATCTCGGGCGGCGAGGCGGAGTTCAATCGCTGGGGCTGGCGCGCGATACTGGAAAACCGTGGCCTCGACATCGCGCAACCGGAGGTCTGCGCACTAGGGGGGATCAGCGAATATCTGCGGGTGCTAGCGCTGTGTCACGCGCATTTCACGCCCGTCGTAAACCATGTCTGGGGCAGTGCCGTGGCCGTCGCCACCAATCTGCATCTGCTGGCGGCGATGCCCCCCCTGCCCGGCGGTCTGCACCCTTGGGAGCCGATGCTCGAATTCGATACCACCGACAATAAATTCCGCGACGACCTGCTGACCGATCCCCTGGATATCCAGGGGCAGGTCAAAGCCAACGGCGGCCGTGTCGCCATCCCCACCGGGCCCGGCATCGGGGTCGATCCCGACCGCGATTTCATCGCCCATCACCGCATCGACGCATAGGAGACAGCCCATGCAGAAAGCATCCGGCAGCATATCCGAATGGCTCATCCCGCTGGCGTTTGTCGCCACGGTCAGTTGGCTGGTCTGGCACCTGCCGGCCTTCATGCTCGATTGGGTGCCCTACACATCCGACAGCCTGCGCGGTCAGGTTGAGGCGATTTATCTGCGCGCCGACGTGACGCCCAACCTAGGCGGCATCTTTGGCGGGCATATCGACATCGTTGACATCGCGGCCCTGATCCTCGCGCCGGTGCTGGTGTTCTTTGGCACCCGCAGCGTGCAACCCGCCGCGATGGAGTTCGAAGGCGCCAGCGCCATTGACCGCGTGGCCCTGTTCATAGGGCGCGCGACGATGATGGTGATCGCGATCATGACGGTCGTGATGCTCTATGAAGTGTTCATGCGCTACATCCTTGAGCGCCCTACCGAATGGGCCAACGAGATGACGCTGTGGTTTGCCAGCTTCACCTTCCTCACTTCCGGCTTTTACGCCATGCAGCAACGCAGCCACATCCGCATTTTCCTGCTCTACGACGCGGTGCCGCGCTGGTTGCAGCGGGTGTTCGACTGCATCTCGACCCTGCTGATCGTCACCTTCGCGTTCTTTCTGGTCTACGGCAGCTACAAACAGGTTTTCGTCAACAAGCTCTACAAATGGGAGCTCTACGGCTCTGCCTTCAACCCGCCGATCCCGGCGACGTTGCAGCCGATGGTGCTAATCGTGATCACGCTGGTCGCGGTGCAGGCCATTCTGAATCTTATTCAGGATTGGAACAAGGAGCCCGAGATCCACACCGATGAGCCGGATCAGGAAGAAATCGACGCCCTCAAACGTGCAGTAGGACAAGACTGATGGATATTGGAACAATCTCGCTCGTCCTGATGCTGGCGCTGATCGCGCTGCTGGCCATCGGGATGCCGCTGGGCCTTGCCTCAGCCTCGCTGGCGGTGCTGGTGATGGTCATGAAGTTCGAGCCGCAGCTGCTCACCGCGCCGTGGACCTTTGGCGACGGGATCCTGACCGGACGACCGGGGACAGGGCCGCTTTATATCCTTGCGCAAAAAATATACGGGCTCTTAACGGATTACGTCCTCATATCCGTGCCGCTGTTCATCTTCATGGCCTCTTTGCTGGAGCGGTCGGGGATCGCGAAGGACATGTATTCATCGCTCAATGTCTGGCTGTCGCGCACCCGTGGGGGCATCGCCATCGTGACCTCGATCATGGCGGTGATCATGGCGGCCATGTCGGGGATCATCGGGGGCGAGGTCGTGTTGCTCGGCCTTATCGCGCTGCCGCAGATGTTGCGGCTGGGCTATAACCAGAACCTCGCCATCGGCGTGATCTGCGCCAGTGGCAGCCTTGGCACGATGATCCCACCCTCGATCGTGCTGATCATCTACGGTCTGATTACCGAGACATCGATCAAGGCGCTGTTCACCGCCTCGTTCATCCCGGGCTTCATGCTTGCGTCGATGATCATCACCTACATCGTGGTGCGCACGCAGCTGCACCCCGAGGATGCCCCCTGCCCGAACCTGACCCCGACGATCCGGAGCGCGGCGAGAAACGCAAGCTGTTCGGCGCTTTCCTCAGCATCGTAGTCGCGGGGTTCTGCACGTTCCTCTTCGCGCGTGCCGCGTTTTTCGAGCTGTCGGGCTCGAACGCCGCCAGCGACGGCGACCCGGCGCGTCTGGGCACGGCGGCGCATATGCCGTGGCTGGCGGGCATCACGATTGTCTGCCTTGTGCTGATCTACTTTGTCTTTGGTCGCGAGCGCGCGCGCACCGGTTGGCACATGGGCAAAGGGCTTGTAGCACCAATGGTGGTGATCGGGGTCGTCATGGGCTCGATCTACGGCGGGATCACGGGGATTACCGAAGCGGCCGGCATGGGCGCCTTTGCGGTGCTGATCATCGCCATCCTGCGCGGTGAGGGGTCGTTTGCCCTCGTGTGGGAAAGCCTGATGCGCACGCTGCGCTCTACCGGTACGATCATCTGGGTGACCATCGGCGCGGCCGCCCTTGCGGGCGCCTATACCATCGCTGGCGGTCCGCAGTATGTGGCCGATCTGATCGTCGGGAAAGATTTGCCGACGATGGGCGTAATCCTGACGATGATGGTGATCCTACTGTTCATGGGCGCCTTCATGGATTGGGTCGGCATTGTGCTGCTGATCATCCCGGTGTTCCTACCCATCGTTTTGCGCCTGCCCATCGAAGAGATCGGCTACATCGGGCAGCTGGATCCAAGTCATGTAGCGATCTGGTTCGGGGTGGTGTTCTGTATGAACATGCAAGTGAGCTTCCTGTCGCCCCCCTTTGGTCCGGCGGCCTTCTACCTGAAATCGGTGGCGCCGCCGCACATCAGTCTGACCGACATTTTCCGCGGGTTCCTGCCGTTCATCGGTATTCAGATCCTCGCGTTGTCGGTCCTGCTGATCTGGCCAAACATCATCGCGATCCTGCTGTGATGTTTACGCAGGATAAGGTTTCAGCGTTCGGGACGGTCGATTATCCTGTCGTCCCGAACGTCTTGCCACTCACCGTCGTGGAGGCGGTGCGGGAGGGCGCGGGCACCCGTCTCGCCCCCGCTTCGCATACCGACTTTCATCGCTGGAGCTCAGACGCGCCCCGGTGCGCCTGACCCTGACGGAGCCCGCTGCCATGGATTTCATCCGCCTTGACCCCGCCGATCACGTTGTGACCGCCACGCGCGCGCTGGCCGTGGGTGCGCAGATCGAAAGCACCGCAACCACGGCCCTGATCCCGTCGGGGCACAAGATCGCGACCGTGGCGATTACGGCGGGCGCGCCGGTGCGCAAATACGCCCAGATCATCGGCTACGCGGCAACCGACATCGCGCCGGGCGATCACGTGCACACCCACAACCTGGACTTTCGCGCGACCGATGCCGCCTATGAGTTTGCCACCGATCTGCGCCCCGTGACGCCCGCCCCCACGCCCGATACCTTCATGGGCTTTCGGCGTGCGAACGGGCGGGTGGGCACGCGCAACTACATCGCGATTGTCACTTCGGTGAACTGTTCGGCCACCGCCGCGCGCATGATCGCCGATCACTTCACCCCGAGGTGCTGGCAGACTATCCCAACGTCGACGGCGTCGCGGCCTTTGTGCACGGCACGGGTTGCGGCATGGCCGGGGACGGCGACGGGTTCGAGGCGTTGCAGCGGGTCATGTGGGGCTACGCCCGCCATCCCAACCACGCGGGCACGCTGATGGTGGGCCTCGGCTGCGAGATGAACCAGATCGATTGGCTGCTCGAGGCTTACGGCCTCGAACAGGGGCCGCTGTTCCAGACGATGAACATCCAGAACGTTGCGGGCCTGCAGCGCACGGTCGAGATGGGGATCGCCAAGGTTGCTGCGATGCTGCCGCTCGCCAATGAAGCGACGCGCACCCCCTGCCCCGCGTCCGAGCTGATGGTCGCGCTGCAATGCGGCGGCTCTGACGCGTGGTCGGGGATTACGGCCAATCCGGCGCTGGGGCACGCCTGCGATCTGCTGGCCGCACAGGGCGCCACCGGCGTGCTGGCCGAAACGCCCGAAATCTACGGCGCCGAGCATCTGCTGACCCGCCGCGCGGTGGACCGCGCCACCGGCGACAAGCTGATCGGCCTCATCAAATGGTGGGAGGATTACACCGCGCGCAACCGCGGCTCGATGGACAACAACCCCTCCCCGGGCAACAAGGCAGGTGGGCTGACGACCATTCTAGAGAAATCACTGGGCGCTGCGGCCAAGGGGGGCACAAGCCCGCTCACCGGTGTCTACAAATACGCCGAGGCCGTGACGTCGCGCGGATTCACCTTCATGGACAGCCCCGGCTACGACCCCGCGTCGGTCACAGGTCAGATCGCGGGCGGCTGCACGCTGGTGTGTTTTACGACCGGGCGCGGCTCTGCCTTCGGCTCAAAACCCAGCCCCACGGTCAAGATCGCCACAAATTCCGAAATGGCCACCCGCATGTCAGAGGATATGGACATCGACGCAGGCGAAATACTGTCAAAATCCGTCAGCATCGAAGAGAAGGGTCGCGAGATCTACCAAATGTTCCTGCGCGTCGCGTCTGGGGAAAAGACAAAATCCGAGGCGCAGGGATTGGGAGACTACGAATTCGTGCCCTGGCAAATCGGAGCGGTGATGTGAAACGGATCCTTGTCGTCGGCGGCGGTCTGATCGGGATCCGCCATTTGCGCGCTGTGCAGGCACATCCGCGCTGTACGCTCGTGGGCCTCGCCGATCCCGATCCGACGATCGCCCCGGATGTGCCGCGCTTTGCCGACATGGCCGACGCCCCCGACGATATCGACGGTGTGATCCTTGCGACGCCCACGCATCTGCACGCGGCGCACGGCGCGCAGGCCGCCGCGCGCGGCTGGCACATGCTGGTGGAAAAACCCGTGGCGGGCACCCTGAACGACGCGCGCCAGCTGGCACGGGACATCGCGGATGCGGGCGTAAGATCGCTGGTCGGGCATCACCGCCGCTACCACGCGCCAGTACAGCAGCTCAGACAGCTGATTGCCGAGGGTGCCATCGGCGACGTCGTCACCGCGACCCTGATCTGGGCCATGCGCAAACCAGATGCCTATTTTGCCGACAACTGGCGCACCGCGGGTGGATCGCCGGTCCTGATAAATCTAGTGCACGACATCGACATCCTGCGGTTCTGCATCGGTGAGATCACGGCAACAGCCGCCTTGCCCGGTGCGCGCCTGCGCGACAGTGGCCGCATCGAAAGCGGCGCGGTCGCGCTTGCCTTCGCCAATGGCGCGACAGGCACCATCAGCTTTGCCGATACCGCGCCTTCTCCCTGGGGGTTTGAGGCCGCGACCGGGGAGAACCCCAACATCGGCACCACCGCTCAGGACATGATGTGGATCACCGGTACGCGCGGCGCGGTCAGCTTTCCCTCCCTGAGCCTGTGGCACGGGCGGGATTGGAGCGCGGCGGCACAGCAGGTGCCCCTGACCGCTGACATCAACACACGCGCGCCGCTTGAGGCGCAGCTCGATCACTTCGTCGACGTGATGGCGGGCGCCTCCTCCCTGATCGATGTGGCGGACGCTACGAAAACCCTCACCATCGCCGAAGCCATTCAGGCGCAACTCACCTCCCCCGCTTCGCCGGAAACATCCGGCAAGAAACTCCTCGAAAGGACCCCTCATGAGCAAACCCACAATCGGTTTCATCGGCCTCGGCCTGATGGGCGGCGCCATGGTCGGCCGCCTACAGGATCAGGGCTATGCGCTGCACGTTCTGGGCAACCGCGACCGCACCTACCTTGACGCCGCCATCGCGCGCGGCGCGACAGAGGCCGCATCGGCCCGCGCGGTGGCAGAGGCAAGCGATATCGTGATGCTGTGCATGGGCACGTCAGATCATGTTGAATCCCGAATGCGCGGCAACGACGGCGTGATCGCGGGCCTCAAGCCCGGCGCGACCGTGGTGGATTTCGGCACCTCCCTTCCCGGCTCAAGCCGTGCGCTCGCCGAGGAAGTCGCGGCTGCCGGGGGCACCTATCTGGATGCACCGCTGGGCCGCACGCCCTCGCACGCGAAGGACGGATTGCTCAACATCATGGCGTCGGGCGACCGGACCGCATTCGACAAGATCGAGCCCGTCCTCAAGGACCTGGGCGAGAATGTCTTTCACCTCGGCGACATCGGCTCGGGCCACACGATCAAACTGATCAACAACTTCTTTGGCATGACCGTCGCCAACGCGATGGCCGAAGCCTTTGCCATGGCGGATGTCGCAGGCGTCGACCGCCAACAGCTCTACGAGGTGATGGCAGCGGGGCCGCTGCATTCCGGCATGATGGATTTCGTCAAGGCGTACGGCGTCGAGGGCGATCCAAGCATGCTTGCCTTTGCGATCAAGAACGCGGCCAAGGATGTGGGGTATTATGCTCGCATGGCCGAAGAGGCGGGCGTCGACAGCATCATGAGCAAAGGCACGCTGAGCGCGCTTGAGACGGCGCGCGATACTGGTCAGGCGGATGAGATGGTCAGCCAGATGGTCGATTTCTACGTCAAGAAGTTCAAAGGCTGAGCGTGGCTGTCGCCGCCGGATCCACCGCCGATCTGCCACGCCTGGGTATCGTTCTGATGCTCTGTGCGTGGCTGATGTTTTCGGTGGTGGATACGGGGGCGAAATGGCTGGCAGTCGCGGGTATTCCGGCGGTCCAACTGGCGTTCATGCGCTACGCCGGGCATTTTGTGATCTCGATCGCGATGATTGCCCGCGGGGGCCTCACCGTCGACCGCTTTCGCACAGATCACGGCTGGCAGCTTGTCAGCCGGTCGTTCCTGCTGATTTCGGCCACACTATGCAATTTTTATGCATTGCAGTTTCTGCCGCTTACCGTGGTTTCGGCCATCGTGTTTTCCAGCCCTGTCATTGTCTGTTTCCTGTCGATTTACGTTCTGCGCGAATCCGTCGGACCGTGGCGGTGGGGCGCGATCATCCTTGGCTTTATCGGGGTGTTGATTGTCGTCCGGCCGTTCGGCACCGGATTTCATCCCGCGATGCTGTTGATCATCTACAATGCCACGGCGCTGGCATTCTATTCAATCATGACCCGCAAACTGTCGGGTTTGGTGGCGGTCGATACGATGCAATTCTACATGGGGCTTATCGGCACAGGTGTGCTCCTGCCCTTTGCGCTTCTGAATTGGACACCGCCGGATACGTCGATTGGGGTAGTCGTTTTGATCGGGCTTGGCGTTTTGGGGTGGGCCGGGCACCAGCTGCTGACAAACGCTCACCGCTTCGGGACGGCGAACCAGCTGATGCCCTTCACCTACTCGTTCCTCATTTACGTGGCCATCTGGGGCTATCTGCTGTTTGACACGGTGCCGGATCGCGCAACGCTCACCGGCGCCGGGGTCATCATGATTGCGGGCCTCATCATCTGGAAAAGAGAGCGCACAGCATGAAAATCGCCTGCATCGGGGAAGCCATGATCGAGCTGTCGATGGACGGTGCTGCGGCACAGATCGGCGTCGCGGGCGATACGCTCAATACGGCGATCTATCTGCACCGTGTCGCGCCGGACTGTCAGGTTGAGTACATCACCTGCCTCGGAGACGATCCGTTTTCCGACAGAATTGCGGAGTTTATTTCCCGCGCCGGTATCGGCACCGGCGCTATCCGCCGGATTTCCGGCGCACAAGCGGGGCTTTACGCCATCACGACGACGCCCGAGGGCGAACGCAGTTTCACCTACTGGCGCGAGAGTTCGGCGGCGCGACGTCTTTTCTCGGATCACGCATTCGACGTTCTGTCGGACTATGATGCGGTCTATTTTTCGGGGATATCCTTGGCGATTTTGCCCCACGCAGTGCGCCTTGCACTGATCGACTGGCTCGCACGCGCGTCCGTCACGGTTATCTACGACAGCAATTACCGCCCACGCTTGTGGGAAAACCTGCACATCGCCCGCGACGTGACGCGGGCCATGTGGGCACGAGCCGAAATCGCGCTGCCCTCCATCGACGACGAGATGACCCTGTTTTCCGAGGACGCCGCTGCGGTGACAGCCCGGTTTTCCGCCCATCCCGGCACCGGGGCGCTGAAACGTGGCGCGCAGGGGCCGCTATCGATCGGCGAACCGGTCAGCCAGACTTATACCGCAGCCCCACATGTCGTCGATACCACCGCCGCCGGTGACAGTTTCAACGCCGGTTATCTGGGCACAGTCCTGACAAGCGGGGATCAGGCGCGCGCCCTGATGGTGGGCCATGATCTCGCGTCGCGCGTCGTGCAGCACCGGGGTGCGATCATTCCGGGATGAGTGCGCCAAGGTCTTCCGCGCCGATCAGTGCCAGAAGCGCGGCCCTGCCGCCCTCCCCGACCAGCGCCTCGGTAACCTGTGCAGCTTTCGGATCATTCAGCAGGCGCCCCGCGCGACCTCCGCCGCGCAAAATTCCAGCCACGCCGCGATGCCACCCGCTGCGGCTGTCGCACCCTCGCGCAGCGGGGCGACCAGCCGATATGGCAGCTTTTGCGTGCCATCCATCGCGATCTGCTCCAGCCGGTGCCGGATCTCTTCATTTTCAAACCGCGCAATCAGCGCCCTCGCGTAGGCAGGCGCCTCATCCCGCACCGACACCGGCAGGGTCCGCCCGGCGTCGTCCATAAACGCCCCGATCTGCGCCCGGATCTGCGGATCAGCGACCGCTTCGTGCACAAAGGTGTGTCCCCGCACCAGACCCGCATAGGCCATAAGCGAATGGGCTCCGTTCAGCATCCGTAACTTGCGCAGCTCGTGCGGGGCGACGTCGGCCACAAACTGCACCCCTGGCCAGACGGGGCGGGGGCCGGCAAAATCATCCTCAATCACCCACTCACGGAAAGGCTCGGTAGGGACGGCCATCGGATCTCCCTGCGCGCGACGCAGCGCATCGGTCGTCGCGGGTGTGATCCGGTCGACCATCGCATTCGGAAAGCGCACCGCGGCCCAGTCGATCTTGAGCCCAGCGGCCTGCGAAAACCGCGCGACCGCAGCGCGCAATACCGCGCCGTTGCCCGTCCGATTGTCACAGCTCAGCACCGTGAGTGGTGTGGACCGGGTCGCAAGATGCCGGGCAAGCAATCCGATCAGCGTACTCGGCCCCTGCCCGGCCACATCTGCAGCGATCGACGGGTCAGTGAGGTTCAGCTGACCGCCTGTATCCAGGTGATATCCCTTTTCGGTCACCGTCGCCGAGATGATCTGAGCCTCCTGCATCGCCTCGAGTACCGCCCCCGGATCCTCGGGCGCGACCAAAACGTCGCGCAGCACCTCAATGCGCTTGGCTCCTTGCCCCTGTACGACCAGATCGTAGGCAAAATCCTGTGCCGCAAGCCCGTCACGCACGGTTGCCGAACGCAGACTGACCCCCACCACATCCCAGCCCCTGCATCAGCGGTGTAATCCAGCAGATGCGCGCGGGCAAAATTCCCCAGACCGATGTGCACGATCCGCCCCATCAGCGGGCAAGCCCGTAGACGTCGCGGGCCAGATCAACGGCGAGCAATCGTGCCAGACGCTCCGCATCGTCACGACCGAAGGCGCCGCGCGTGCATTGCTGGGCCAGATGTTCAGCCACGGCACGGCGCCAAAGATCATGGCGCGCCGGGATCGACAGGAAGGCACGGGTATCGTCATTGAACCCCGCAAGATTGTGATATCCCGCCGTCTCGACCACCCGGTCGAAATACCGCGCGATGCCGGCGGGGCTGTCGTGGAACCACCATGGCGGCCCGATCCGCAAGGCGGGCCAATGACCGGCCATCGGCGCCAGCTCGCGCGCGTAGGTGCTCTCATCAAGGGTAAAGAGGATGATCCGCAAACCGGGCGTGTTCCCGACACGGTTCAGCAACGGACCCAACCCGCGCACCCAATCGACCGCAATAGGCATATCCGCGCCGGTATCTGGCCCGAACTGGCGCTTTAGAGCCATATTCGTATTCCGCCTGCTGCCTGCATGGATCTGCATCGTCAGCCCGTCCTCAACCGACATCTGCGCCATTTCGATCAACATATGGCCGTAGAATGCTGACGCCTCCTGCGCATCGGCTGTCCCGGCCCGTACGCGCTGGTACAGCGTCTCTGGCTCCGGCAGCCATTCTGTGCGGATCTGTTCCACGGCGTGATCCGTCGCCGTCGCCCCATGGGCGGCAAAAAACGCACGCCGCTGTCGCAGCGCCTCAAGATAGCCCTCGAACTGGCCCAGATCGCAGCCCGTTTGCGTCTCTAACCCGGCAAGATTATCCATAAATCCGTCGTGAAGCGGATCCAAGACGCTATCGGGGCGAAACGTCGGGATGACCCGACCGCCCCAATCGCTCTGCGCAATGGCCGCGTGATGGGTAAGCGGGTCAAGCGCACCATCGGTGGTGGCCAGAACCTCTATCCCGAACCGATCAAACAATGCTCTGGGCCGGTGATCGGGTTGCATCAAGAGCGCGTCGATCAGGTCATAGATTGTATCGCTGGTCTGCGCCGAAAGCCGCTCTTCAATGCCCAGCGTCCGGTGCAAAACATGTTCGATCCAGATGCGCGACGGCGTTCCCAGAAACAAATCCCAGTGGTGGGCAAACAGACGGAAGACTTCGCGTGGATCGGCCCCCTCCCCCGGCGCGCCGATACCCAGTTGAGCAAGATCAACACCCTGCGAATAAAGCATCCGAAACACGTAGTGATCCGGAATGACCAAAAGCTCCGCCGGGTTCGCGAACTTGCGGTCATCCGCAAACCACGCGGGATCGCAATGCCCGTGCGGCGACACGATGGGAAGCGTGCGAATACCGTCGTAGATTTCTGCCGCATCAACGGCCATCGATCCGTTCCTCCCTTGGTTCGCCCCCAACTTGGCGCTTGCATCCATGGGATGCAACGCCCCAGACTGCACGCGGAGGATGCAATAGTGAATATCGCTTTGATCGGCCTCGGCATGGTTGCGGACACACATGTGAACGCTGTAAAGGCCGCCGACGGGCTATCGATTGTCGGCGTGTTGGGCCGCGATCCGGCGCGCCGCGGGCGTTTGCGGACCGCCATGCGCTGCCCCTTTATTCCGATATCGAGGCGCTGTGTGCTGATGCACAGGTGGATTTTGTGCTGCCTCACCACACCACCGGATGCGCGCGCGCCACTCGTGGAGAGGCTGATCGCGGCGGGCAAGCCTATCCTGATGGAAAAGCCGATCGAAAGGGATCTGTCCTCAGCCCGGCGCATCGTAGCGGCCTGTGACCGCGCTAATCTGCCGATGGGGGTGATGTTTCAACACCGCACCCGAACCGCCGCCACCGCACTGCGTACCGCGATTGACGCAGGCTCCCTTGGCGAGATTGCCACCGTCGATCTTCGTGTCCCCTGGTGGCGCGATCAGTCCTATTATGATGTCCCGGGACGCGGCAGCTTGCCCGCGACGGCGGTGGGGTATGATCTCGCAGGCCATTCACACCCTCGATCTGGCGCTCTGGCTTCTGGGCCCGATCACCTCGGTTCAAGCATGACGCGCACCACCGCACTGCACCGCCTTGAAGCTGAGGATTGGGCCGGTGCCCTGTTCGAGATGGACTGCGGCGCGGTTGGCAGTCTGATGGCAACTACTGCCGCTTTTCCCGGCCACGCGGAGAGCATTACGGTTCAAGGGACACGTGCTGCGGCACATCTCAGCGGTGGCGTCTTGACGCTGACGCATCTTGACGGCCATCTCGACCGCATCGGGGCCACTGCGGCCAGTGGCGGGGGGGCCGATCCGATGGCCTTTACCCATGAATGGCATCAGCGGGCAATCGAGGATTTCGCCGATGCACTGCGGCACGGGAGGCCGCCAATCGCCTCGGGGCAAAGCGCGCTCGCGCGCATGCGGTCATCGACGCGATGCAGCGCGCCAGCAACACCGTCAGCGGACAGAGGTGGCACGATGACGCTTGGCTGCGTAGCCATCGGTATCGATCACCGCCATATCTTCGGAATGATCGCGCAAATGCAACGGGTCGGTGTCCGGTGCCTCGGTTTCTGGACCGACGGCACGCCACCGACCCTGCCAGGTTCGTAAAGCGCTTTCCGGATCTGCACCGGTATACGCGGCTGGACGACG